>CBINJL010000407.1:0-3792 GCA_966250925.1 uncultured Opitutus sp.
GTCTCTCCGACGACGGTCTGGCGGTCGATGGCGAACTCGAGCCGGCCTACAGTCCGTGGCGTTATCCGGAGGATTGGATCGTGGAAAACTTCGCCCCAGAAGGCCCCAAACTGCTCCGCCGCGGCGACTGGTTTTATCTCGTCACGGCGGTCGGCGGCACGGCCGGACCGGTGACGGGTCACATGGTGATCGCGGCGCGGTCGCGTTCCATTCACGGCCCGTGGGAACACTGTCCGCACAACCCGCTCGTGCGCACCGTTTCGGAGAACGAACCCTGGTGGTCGCGCGGGCACGCCACGTTGGTGGAAGGTCCGGGCGGCGACTGGTGGATGGTGTATCACGGTTACGAAAACGGCTTTCGCACGCTCGGGCGGCAGACGCTGCTGGAGCCGATCGAGTGGACCGAGGACGGCTGGTTTCGGGCGCGCGGCGGCGATCTCGGACAACCCCTGCCCAAGCCGACGGGTGGCGAGGCGGTGGTGCCGGCGTTTCCGCTTTCGGATGATTTTACCCGCAATAAATTCGGCATCCAGTGGGCGTTTCACGATCCGCGGCCGAAGGAGATGGAGCGCGTGCGTTACGATGAAGCGGCACTGGACCTCGCCGCCGCCGGCACGTCACCGGCCGAAAGCTCGCCGCTCACCTGCATCGCGGTTGATCGCGCCTACGTGGTCGAAGTGACGCTGGAACTCAGCGGCGAAGTCGAAGGCGCGTTTTTGTTGTATTACAACCCCAAGGCCTACGTCGGCGTCGGTTTCACCGGTGAGAAAGTGAAGACGTATCAATATGCCGAAACCCACGATTGGGCGAGTGTGCCGCTGGCGGCCCGCCGCGTGCGGGCCCGCATCACCAACGACCGCCACGTCGTCACCTATCACTACTCGACGGACAACGGCCGAACCTGGCAGCTGCATCCGACGCGCATGGAAGTTTCCGGACTGCACCACAACGTCTTCGGCGGGTTTCTCTGCCTGCGCATCGGCATCTGTGCGCTCGGCTCCGGCCGTGTGCGGCTCACCGATTTCACCTATCAGGCGCTGGCGTAGTCCGGACTTATAATCAGAATGAAATGAGAAGAGGCGTTTTTAACAAAAAATCGCTTTTCGTAACAATTTCGCATTCAGCCGGAAGGCTCTTAACTGGATGGCCGCTGATCGCGCACTGACCCCTGTCCATGGATACCGCTGCTTTTGGTGAACATCTTCACGCTGCCTTGGTTTCGATGCAGAATGAATTGGGGCGGTTTGTGGCGGAGGAGCATGCGTTGCAACGGGAGGGGATGCGACGGTTGTGGGCGTTGCCGGTCTCCGCTCGGGTCGAGGAGGGGCGGTGCATTCCTGGGCTGCGTGTGGTGGAGCATGCTTCGGATCGGCGGTGGGTGCTGGAATGCGAGGGCAACGATTCCCGCTTTCGCGAGGGCGACTTGGTGCGGCTGAGCCTGGGTGATCCGCAGTTACCGTTCATGGAGGCCGCCGTCGTGGCGGCGGGGGATACCCGCATCGAAATCACCGAATGGCGCGTAATGGGCGAAGTGCGCTGCGCGGTGGGCCTCACGGAGGTGGTGATCGATGAGAGTTTCATTGATCTCGAAGATCGCTACCGCGCGGCGATCGAGGACCTGGGCAAGACAGCCATCGGGCGCGAGGTGATCCTGCCGCTGTTGTCCGGCGACCGCACGCCGCAGTTCGACGCGGGCGAATACAATGACGCGTTCGAGCGGGCCGAAGGGGACGGCCTCAACGACCGGCAGGCAGAGGCCGTGGCCAGCGCGGTGGCGACCGATGTGTGCTGGTTGGTGCAGGGGCCGCCCGGCACCGGCAAGACGCACGTGCTGGCCTGGACGATCGCCGATCTGTTGCGGCGTGGCGAACGCATCTTCGTCACCAGCTTCACCCATCGGGCGATCAACAACGTGCTCGCGGCGGTGGCCGAACGGGTGCCGGACTGCAGGCGCATTGCCAAGATCGCGCCGTTCACCGACCCGACGCTGCCCGCCGCGGTGGAGCAGCGGGAAAAGTTCACCGAGCTTTCCTTCGCGCGCGATACGACCGGCGCGGCGGGTTACGTGATCGGGGCGACGCCGTTTGCGCTGCGCTCGTCGCGCCTGGCGCATCGGGATTTCGATACGGTGGTGATCGACGAGGCGAGTCAGGTCACGGTGCCGCTGGCGGTGATGGCGATGCTGGCGGGGCAACGTTACATCCTGGCCGGCGACCACCGCCAACTGCCGCCGGTGACAATCAGCCGGTCGCCGCGGGAGGCGCAGGCGATGTCCGTTTTCGGGAGACTGGCGGGGCGCGGTTTCGACACCATGCTCACCACCACGCACCGTCTCAATGACGCGTTGTGTCATTGGCCGAGTGATACGTTTTACATGTCGCGGCTGCGGGCGCATCCGCGCGCAGCGGGGCGGAAACTGGTCCTCGCTTCCTGCGCGGCGGAGTGGCGGGAGGCGCTGGGCCCGGACCCGGCGGCGGTGTGGCTGGCGGTGCCGCACCAGGGTTGTCGGTCGGAGGCGCCCGAGGAGGCCACTTTGATGGCGGAGCTGCTGGTGGCGCTGCAAGCCGGTGGCCTGGCGTGGAAGGAAATCGGGGTGGTCGTGCCGTTTCGGCGGCAGGCGCGCTGCATGAGGAAACGTTTGGCGGCGCGGGCGGTTGATCGCGTGGCTCCAGCGGCGTTGGTGGCGGATACGGTCGAGCGCATGCAGGGGCAGGAGCGCGAGGTCGTGCTGGTGTCCTTCACGACATCCGACGAGGAGTTTGCGCTGCGCCTGAAGGACTTCCTTTTCCTCGAGCAGCGTCTGAATGTGGCGGTCACCCGGCCGCGCACGAAGCTGATCCTGCTGGCGAGTCCGGCGTTGCTGGCCCTGGCGGAGTCGCGTCCGGATGACGATGGCCTGGCCTGTTTCGCTTCGTTGCTGCGGTCGGCGCATCGGATCGATGTGACGTTGTCCCGCACTCCCTGACGTCCATGGCCCGCGTGTTGCCCGATCCCCTCGTCGGTTCGTTTCCGCCTGAAGTGATGCGGATGTATCGGTCGTTGAAAGCCATTCCGGGCGACGAGTTCATGGTGTGGGTGGGGTTGCCGCTGCCGGGGCAGGCGGAGCGTCCCCACTTTTTGGTGACGCACGAAAATTCGACCGCGTTTGTCATCACGGTGGCCGCGGTTTCGGAGTCGGAGGTGGAGGAGCGGTTGCACGGGGGGCTGTTCGCGAGCGAGGTGGAACGGCGGGCGCCGGTGAGCGATCTGGCGGAGGATGCGCGGGCGCGGGTGCGTGATTTTATGACCGCCGCGCTGCGTGGTGAGGCGGTGGCGCGGATTGATGGCGGAGCGGTCGGCGCGGGGGCGGTCGGTCCGCCGGCGGTGTATGGCATGGTCTGGTTTCCACGGGTTTCGCACGAGCTGTTGAAGCAGGTGTGGCCCGACAACCCGTGGACGGGCTGTTATTGGCTGGGCGAGGAGTATCTTGGCGCGGAAAAACTCGCGGCATGCCTGCGCCGTTTGGCGACGGGAGGCCTGCAGGAGCGGCAGCTGGCGCAACTGCGTTCTCATTTCGCGCCGGAAACCGTGGTGCCTCCGCGGTTTTCGCCCCGAGGTCGGCGGGGGCGGAACCTGGACGCGACGCTCACGCCGTTGTTGCTCGACTACGATCAGGAAGCGTGGGCGAAAAATCGCCTGCGGCTTTCGGCGGAGGCGGGCGTGGTGGCGGAGGGATCGTCGCCGCAGGGGGAAGCCGCCCTGGTCACGGGCGTGGCGGGCAGCGGCAAGTCGTTGGTGTTGCTGTTTCGTGCC
>CBINJL010000408.1:0-3790 GCA_966250925.1 uncultured Opitutus sp.
GGGCGGAGGAACAACACGACCGCAGCGAGCTGACGTTGCGCGAGATCCTCACCCGCGCCAACTGTCTGCTGTGGCGTTCGATGGTGAAGCGGCGGGCGGATGGCGGCTATGATTGGCAGGGATTCGAAATGCCCAAGTCGGCGCTTTATCCTGAATTGTTCGCCGACCGGCCGGAGTCGATGGGGGCGAAACTTTGGAGCCTGATCGATACGCCGGAGCTCGATCAGATGAACCGTCGCTTCCGCGAAGCGTTGTCAGGCGGGGCGATCGGCTACGAACAGGTTTTTCCGGCGATCAACAAGCAGGGGAAACATTTTTGGCTGCAGGAACAGGTGTCGATCCGGGCAACGGAATATCCCGATGTCTGGCATCTCGTCGGCGTGATCACCGACATTTCCGCCCGTCGCGAAGCAGAAGAAGCGGTGCGGGTCTCGGAACACCGTTTCCGCACTTTGTTTGAACACATGCCCGTCGCGATTGTGGAAGCCGATTTCACCGCGGTCGGGCGTCGGTTCGCCGACTGGCGGACCGGGGGCGTGTCAGCGTTGCAACCGCACCTCGATGCGACGCCGGCGGCGTTGGGCGAGTTGGTGGAGGCGGTGCGGGTGGTGCATGCCAACGAAACCGCCCGGCGTCTGCTCGGGACGCAGGCGGCGGTCGAGTCGGGTTGGAGCGCGGTGGCGATGGCCACGGACTCGTCGCAGGCGGCCCTGCGGGCGATGTTTCTGGCGTTGTGGGATGGCGGCGATCGCATCGATGCGGAGGTGACGCTGCGCCGCACCGACGGCATGTTGCGCGAAACCGATCTGCGCTGGTGGGTGGCGTCGTCGGCCGACGGCCTCGATCTGGCCAAGGCCGTGCTGCTGTATGTCGACGTGACCGAGCTCAAGCGGGCCGAGGCGGATCTGGCGGCCCAGCGCGAACGGCTCGCGGTGACGCTGCGTTCGATGAAGGAGTGCGTGGTGACCGCCGACGTGGAGGGATGTATTCAATTTGTAAATACCACGGCGGCGGAGTTCGCCATCGCGCCGGAGAACACGCTGGTGGGGCGCCCGGTGGCGGAGGCGTTTGTCTTTGTCGATGAGCGCAACGGCCGGCCTGTGCGGCTGCCGTGGAGCGAGGTGGCGCGCGGCGATGCGGTGCGGGAGTTGCCGATGCGGACCGCGGTGGTGGCGGCCGACGGCCGACGCCGGTTGGTCGAGGGACAGATCGCGCCGGTGCATGACACGCATAGCCGGGTGATCGGCACCGTGCTGGTGTTTCGCGACATCACCGACCGCGACCGACTGGAAAAGGAAATGATCCGGGCCACGCGGCTCGAATCGGTGGGTGTGCTGGCCGGCGGCATCGCCCACGATTTCAACAACATTCTCACTGCGGTGGCGGGCAATCTGGCCATCGCCGAACTCGACACCGGCGCCGAGAGCGAAGTGGGACAGGCGGTGCGCGAGGCCGGGCGGGCAGCCTTGCGGGCGAAGGACCTGACGCAGCAGTTGCTGACCTTTGCCAAGGGCGGCGAACCGGTGAAGGAAGCGGTGCGGCTCGAAGCGGTGATCCGCGAGATGGCAGGGTTTGCGCTGCACGGTTCGAACGTGCGGGCGGAGTTTGCGATCGAGCCAAATCTTCGCCTCGCCGATGTCGACCGCGGTCAGATCGGGCGGGTGGTGCAAAATCTGGTCCTCAACGCCGCGCAGGCCATGCCGGACGGCGGCACGGTTCATATCCGCGCCGCCAACGACGAGATCGGCGCGGTGCCGGACCGGACGGACCTGGCGCCCGGCGTTTATGTGCGGCTGGAAGTCGAAGACACGGGTATGGGCATCAAACCCGAGCAACTGGGCCTGATCTTTGATCCCTATTTTTCCACCAAACTCCAGGGCAGCGGGCTGGGCCTCTCGGCCGCGTATTCGATCGTGCGCAAGCATCACGGCGTGATCGACGTGCAGTCCCGGGTGGGCGAGGGCACCACGTTTCGCGTGTGGCTGCCGGTGGCGACGGGCCCGGAAACCGCCGAGTCGCGGCCGGACTCGCATCCACCATTTCCGCCCGGCCGGCGGATTTTGTTCATGGATGACGACGAGGCTATTCGCGGCATGACCGTGCGGTTGCTGGAGCGGTTGGGCGTCGAGGTCACCGCGGTGCGCGACGGCGCGGCGATGGTGGCGGCGTTCGCGGAAGCGCAGGCGGCGGGACGTCCGTTCGATCTGGTGCTGACCGATCTCACTGTTCCGGGCGGACTCGGCGGCAAGGGCGCGTTGCCCCAGCTCAAGGCCATTGATCCGGCGGTGCGGGTGGTGGTGTCGAGCGGCTACTCGAGTGATCCGATCATGGCGGATTACGAGGCCAACGGATTCTGGGCGCGGGTGGCGAAACCGTATCAATTGCCGGAATTGCAACGCCTGTTGCTGCGGGCGTTCGGGCCGTGATGTCGCCGTGTAGTGTTTCCTTCACTACGGACCGCCGCCGGCCTCGCGCGAACGGGCGCGGATGCAGCCGAGCAGGCGACCGAGGTTTTCCGGCGCGATGCGGTCGGTGACGAGGGTGCCCGGGAAGCGCGGCTCGATGTCGAGGTGGAGGCCGTCCTCGCTGCCGGGGCGCACGATGTCGTCGACAAAGTCCATCCCGCCGCGCGGTTTGATCCAGTGGTAGTAGAGGTCGGCCTGGTCCGATTCGAGGACGATGGAGAGACGCAGAAACGTCTGACAGTAGAGCGTGAGGTCCCGAAACGAGGCGAACCACGTTGGCGGGCACGTCAGTTGATCGCGTATGACAAGAGTCATGCCGGGAAGCGTTTTAAGCACCTTTCCTGCCAACGGGATATCGTCACGATTTCCCGTCGCTCAAGTTTCGGTTTTGACCCGGCCGGAGCGAGTGGGCTCGCTGGTGGGGAATGTCGAACGCCATGACCGATTCCCGCCAACCCGTCCTGCTCGTGATCCGCGATGGTTGGGGCCAGAGCCCCGATCCTGCCGCCAACGCCACCAACGCGGTGGAACTCGCCTACACGCCCTGCGCCGATCGTCTGCGCGAAACCTGTCCGCGCACCTTGATCAAAGCCTCCGGACTCGATGTCGGGTTGCCCGACGGCGTGATGGGCAACAGCGAAGTCGGCCACGAAAACATCGGCGCCGGTCGCATCGTCGACCAGGAGCTGGTGCGCCTCAACAAACTGTTTTCCGAAGGCCGGCTCGCCACCAGTTCGGTGTGGGGCGAGATCAAGCAACGCGTCTCGGCCGGCGGTCGCCTGCATCTCATGGGCATCGTTTCCGACGCCGGGGTGCACGGCATGCTCGATCACCTCTACGGCATCCTCAGCCAGGCCAAGGCCGACGGCCTGCAGGACGTGTTTATCCATGCCTTCACCGACGGTCGCGACACGCCGCCGAAGAGCGGCCTCGGCTACGTGACCGAAGTCGACGCCAAGTGCGCCGAGATCGGCGTGGGCAAAGTCGCCACCGTGTGCGGCCGCTTCTGGAGCATGGACCGCGACAACCGTTGGGAACGCGTGCAGAAAGCCTACGATCTCCTCACCGGCCGCGCGGCGGTGGCCACCGCCAAGTCCGCGCCGGAAGCGGTGCAGCAGTATTACGACGCGCCGTTGAGCGAGAGTCAGGTGGGCGACGAGTTTGTGGCGCCGACGGCCATCGTCGACGCGGCGGGCGAGCCGGTCGCCGTTTTCCGCGATGGCGATGCGGTGTTGTTCTACAACTACCGTGGCGATCGCCCGCGCGAGATCACGAAGGCGTTTGTTTTGGACAACTTCGACGGCTTCGACCGCGGCCCGAAACTC
>CBINJL010000409.1:0-3778 GCA_966250925.1 uncultured Opitutus sp.
TCGGGCGTGACCACCAGACACGGTCCGAGGGCGGCACTCAGCGCGTAGCTCTTGGCCTGCGGGAGATACAATGGGTTTTCGCCCTCGATGTCGCGCGAGCTCATGTCGTTGCCGATCGTGAAACCGAAAATCCGCCCCGACGCGTTGATCGCGAGCGTGAGTTCGGGCTCCGGCACGTTCCACTTCGAATCCGAACGGATGCGCACGCCGCGGCCGGGCGCGGCCACGCGTTGTGGCGTTGCCTTCATGAATAACTCCGGACGCGGCGCATCGTAAACCCGATCATAAAAATCGCCGCCGCCCGCACTCTTGGCCTCCTCCATCCGGGCGGTGCGACTGCGGTAGTAAGTGACGCCGGCCGCCCACACTTCCTGTTGTCCGATCAAGGGACTGAGCTCGCCCGGTTTGTCGACCGCTTCGCCAGCCTCGAAGGCCGCCGTAGTCGCCGCCTGCGGATCGCTGGAGGTGAACACGGCATCGAAACTGAAGTCGGCCGGAGCTTGCACATGCCGGCCGTCGTGCTCGATCACGATGCCGCCGGCCGCGGGGTAGAGGCGAAAAAAGGAAGCCATGAGACTGGCAGGGAAACCGATGCCGCGATTCGGTTCACCAGAAAAAATCCGCGATCTCGCGCTATGTTTTGAACGTTGAGATCGCCCCGCCCTCGCGTCGGCTCGGGAAACCTAACTCGGCGGAGCCGAAACCGCCCGCCCCCGTAGCCGCGTTGGAGCGCAGCGACAACGTGGTTCCGCCTGCCTCTCCCTTATCCAGCTTCTCCGCACCACAGCTCACCCCAACCCGACGGAGCCCAAACCACGGGACTAAAAACTCGCTCAGCGTGCCAGCACGCGGCGATACAGCGCCTCGTATTGTGGCACGATGCGTTGGGTGGAAAAAGCCTCGCGCGCCCGCGTGCGGGCCGCCGCGCCGAGCCGTCGCCGTTCATCGGCATCGCCCAGCAGGCGATCCAGCGCGCGGGCCACCGCCTCACTCGATCCCGCGGGCACCAGCAATGCGGATTCCCCGTCGGTCATGACTTCCGGAATACCGCCAACCGCAGTGGAAACGCTCGGACACCCCAGCGCCGCCGCTTCCAGTAGACTCAGGCAAAAGCTTTCCGAATCCGAGGTGAAGAGGCCCACATCGGCCGCCTGCAGATAGTCCTCCACCACCGCCACATGTTCGCGCACCAGCACGGTGTCCTGCAGTCCGAGCTGGCGCACCAGCCCCAGGTAAGGGGCGAACGATCCGCCCGCGAGCACGACAACCTTGAAGCGGTCGCGGTTCTCCACTTTCGCCAGCGCGTTGAGCATCACGTCGATGCGTTTGACCGGGCGCAGGTTGGAAAGGTGCAACACGAGCAGTTGGTCATCACGCAATTCGAGTTGGGCGCGCACCGCTTCGCGTGAATGCACCGCCGGGCGCGGATCAAAGAAGTTGTGAATCACATCGATCTCGCGTTTCACGCCGATCAACCGGTGCGTTTCCTGTCGCAGAAAATTCGATACCGCGGTCACCGCATCCGACGCTTCCAGCGCATAACGGATGGCCGGCGCGTAACCGGGATCGCGCCCCAGCAAGGTGGTGTCGGTGCCGTGCAGCGTCGTCACCACCCGCGGTCGTTTTGTTTCCGGCAACATCGAACGCGCCAGAATCGCCGCCGTCGCGTGCGGCACGGCGTAATGCGCGTGCAGGATGTCGAGCCCGTGCGCTTCCGTCACCTCGGCCAGTTTAACCGAAAGCGGCAGCGTGTAGTCTGGATATTTGAACAGCTCGTAGCCGTTGATTTCGACCGGATGAAAATGCACCCGATCCCGACCGGGCTGCAGTCGAAACGGACGCTCGTAGCTGATGAAATGCACTTCATGGCCACGTGCCGCCAATTCGTCACCCAGCCCTGAGGCAAGAATCCCCGACCCGCCCACCGACGGATAACAGATGATGCCGACGCGCAACTGCTCGGAATTCGCCATGCCGCTCAATAGAAACGGCTCCCGGGACCGAGTTCCGCCAAAGCCTCGACGATCAGCGGTTCGTTGGGATACAGCGCGATCGCATGCGCGGCTCCCGCGTTTTGTCCCAGCAGACTGGCCCGCGTGATTTGCAGCGTGGCATAATCGCGGGTGCGCATTTGTGAGGCATGCGCCGCCATGGCCTGACGCCACACCGCCACATCCGCTTCCGCCAGCGAGTAGAGCACCGGTTGCACATCGCGCGGCGCCGCATCGGGCGCCACCGCGTAATAAAACAGCTGGCGGATGGCGTGCCGGGGCTGCGCCTTCAACTCGGCCACACCCCCGTAACGCGCCAGGCGCGCCGCGTCGCGCGTCATGCGACCGACGGCGGCGTGATCGGGATGCTGATTTTCCGGCAACGACAGGGTGAAAACCGTTTCGGGTTTCACTCGTCGGATAATGTCGGCCAGCAACCGCGCCCCCGCTCGGGTGTTCTCGATGTTGGCGTCGCCGCCGAGATCCACAAACTCGAGCGTCGCGCCGAGAATCGCCGCTGCCGCTTCCGCTTCCCGCGTGCGTTCCGCCCCGGTGCCGTTGGTGCCGGATTCACCGCGCGAGCCCACCACCAGATGCACCGGCCGGCCGCGGCGCGTTTCCGCCGCGATCACGCCGCCGACGCCGAACTCGATGTCATCGGGATGCGCGCCCACCACCAGCAAGGGGGACAGTTCAGGATGGGAACTCGGCATGGGCTTCATCGGATCGGTCGATCGGGTCACGGGGCACAAAGGTGATGTCCGGCGCATCGGCCGTGCGCAAGTAGGCTTGTTCGCCGGCACCGGCGATGTAGTGCGTGCAGTGGATCACCGACTGCATCCAGCGCAGTCGCGTGTCCCGGGCGGGACTGATCTGGCGCGGGCCAAATTCGCAGCCGGGCAACGTGCGATAGGAATCGCCCCCCTGATGCAATTTGAGTGCGTCCTGTATCCACCGCGCCCGCACAACTTCGTTTTCACACGGCACATCGACATAGTAGTCGTCGACCGCACATGCCGTTTCTCGCACGACCGGATCGCCGGAGCGCACCACCCGCACGCCTTCGAGCAGGCCCATGGCACGATAGATCCCGAGGCAAAATTCGGCCACGTTGTCCGTCGCTCGACCCGCCGCGCGAAATGCGTCGATGGCCACCGGTTCGACGTAAGCACCGAGTTGGCGCGTGGTCGTTTCCACCCAGTCCGGCATCACCCGCTTCGCATAGAGCGGACTGTATTTCCGCTGCAGCTTGTTGGCGAAAGTGAAATTAAAAGTCTGCGGGTCGCCGGACGCGCGATGCCGCAATGTCGTCTGCGTTTCCCGCGGATCGTGATCGGCATCGTGATAGAAAAACACGATCTCACCGCCGATCTCCTGCTGCAGCCGTCGCGCCGTCCAAACCTTGGCGACCAAGAAGCGCCGGGGAAAAAATCCGCAGGGCTGTTGCCCGAACGCAATCACTGGCGACGTGCTCATGCCGCGCCTCCGCGTAGAGTGGACTCGCCGCGCGGCAGGAACAGTTGCAGCAGCAAGCCGAGTCCGACCGCGAGTCCGCAGCCGATGGCGTTATACCAAAGATAGCTGATCTCCAGATTGAAAAACGCCACGATGACCAAAGCCTGCGCCACCAGCGCCGCCCAGAAAATCGCGGTGCCGCGCACGTGTTTGAAGAAGAATGCGACCAGAAACACGCCCAGCACCACGCCGTAGAAAATCGAGCCGAGAATGTTCACCGCCTCGATCAGATTCTCGACCAGATTGGCAAACAACGCGAATGAGATGGCCAC
>CBINJL010000410.1:0-3777 GCA_966250925.1 uncultured Opitutus sp.
AATTACGCCGGCTCCGGGGTGATGAACCACGAGCCGCTCATCGGCCTGCCCTTTCCGCGCCTGCTTCACGCCAAGATGACCGCACTGCGCGGCATCGGCGCCGACCGCGCGAGCTGTTTCGGCGGTCTTGCCCACGCCGGCGCGACGCCCTACTGGCCGCACCCGGCCATCATCCGCGCAGCCCAGTTCACCCCGGAGCGTCCGGTCGACGACGTGTTGCGCGACTACGCCACGCAATTGGTCGGCACCGATCATGCCGACGATCTCGATCGGGCCTGGAAGGATTTTGAGGACGCGTTGGTGTGGCAGCCGCTGGTCGGCCTCTACTGCGCGTTCGGCTTCTGCTGGCAACGCACCTGGGACCGGCCGTTCGTGCCCGACATCGAGGCGGTGCCCGCGGCCGACCGGCACTACTACGAGAAGCACGGCTGCTTCCAGCACAACAACCCCGGCCTCAACGATCTCGGCCGCGACGTGTTGTTCGATCTCATCACCCGCGAACAGGGCGCCAAGATGAGCGCCGACATGGACCGCGAGCTGTTGCCGCGCCTGCGCGAGCTCTCCGCCCGCCTCGGACGACAGGTGGACGCGTTGCACACCGACGACCGCCAGTGCCTCGGCGCCTGCCAGGTCTTCCGCGACCTGCACGACCGCGTGCGCGCCTACCTGCACTGGGCCACCGCGCTGCGCAATGTCTGCTCGTGGTGCGCCGAAGTTTACGGCTACCTCGACGCCGACAATGACGCCGACCGCGACGCCTGCGTGAGCCGCCTGCAGGCCTCGATCGATCTCGATCTCGAAAACACCCGAGGCCTGCTCGACCTCATCGAAACGTCCTCGACGGAATTCATGGTCGTGTCGGCCGCCGGCAACCACACCTACTTCTACGGCGAGGACCTGCCCGACCTGTTGCGTCGCCGCCTGGAGCTCACGCAAAAGTATCGCCACCACGCGCCGCGCATCGACCGCACCATCCTCTGGCGCCCCGTCCCCGGCACCACCTGGCCGGAAGGCGCGCTGGCGTGACGGACAGGCCGAAGCGTTCGGCTTGGACAACAGTGTTTCACCAAAGCCAGACCGCGGACGCGGTCTGGCTTTGTTTTTGCCGTAGACACAACGGCGGAATCGCACGTGACAGCGGCGCTGTCATTCCACTACGTTCCACCGCAATTGATACGGAAGCTGGCCGCTACCGATCCGACGTCATGATCGTCAATCCCAACGGCATCTTCTGTTTGCTCACTTTCGACACCGCCCACACTTGGGAGGATTTGTTGAAACTCGCAGGCCCTGAACTGGACCGACGTGGTGTCGTGCGCTTGCAAGCCTTGCTCGGAACCTGTTGCGACATGGTGGTCATCGAACGCCACTATATCGACAAGGACTACCGCGATACCTTTTCGAATTTTCATTCCAAGCGCTTCAACACCCCGTCGTCGCGCTGCGCGCGGTTGCACTTCTTTCGCGAGCCCCTGACTGAGACCCAAATAATAAACGCGGACAACGTGGTCTCCGCCAACTATCTCGGCTACGCGGTCATTCGTCCCACCAAGCCCAACTGTATCGGTCGCACCTTGGTATGCCACACTGTGCGTATCGATCGCTCGGCGCATCTCAGCCTCTGTGAGGAGAAGGTGCTGCTCCTGGGCACACCGCTTCGTGTGCAGGGATTTCCGTTCATCAGCCAGGACGCAGACGCCACCGTCTGCGCCCAGTCCGCGCTTTGGATGCTGCTGCGTTACTACAGCAGTCGCTACGCTTGGTATTCGGAAATCCTGCCGTTCCAAATCACCAACCTCGCCAATCAGCATGCCGTGGGCACCCGAGTCTATCCCACCGCCGGACTTTTCTCGTGGCAACTGGCCGAGGCACTGCGGCTGCAACGCTTCGCTCCCGTTGTTTACAGTCGGGCGCAATATCCCGCTGACTTCGAGCACCTGCTCTACACCTATCTACACCTACATTGAATCAGGTCTGCCACTGCTGGTCACCGTCCCGGGACACGTCGTGGTCAGTTATGGCCATGTCTCGGACTACACTGCCCCCGCCCCTGATCAGTCGCCCGACTTCACTTACACCTCGCATTTCAATCGCGCGTTTGTCGTCAGCGACGACAACTGTTTTCCATATCAGGCGCTGCGACAATCGGGTCCCGCCTCCCCCACCGACTCCCGTTTTGATTGGTCGCAGATTCAGGAATTCATCGTGCCGCTGCCTGAGAAAGTGTTTCTCACGGCAGACCACGCCCGGAAAGTTATCGAAACCCTGCTGCTGCATCCCGAAACCGGCATCGCAACGCACTCACCTGACCTGGCAAATCGCAACCTTGTCCTCCGACTCTTCCTGACCAGTTCGCGCTCCTTCAAACATTGCCTGCGAGCGCGGGGCATGGGTAGCGACCTGGTCGCCACCGTTTATCGCAATCTACCCATGCCGCACTTCATCTGGGTCTGCGAAATCGCCGACCACGACGAGTATTCCCGCGAACGGAAAATCCGCGGTGAGGTCTTGTGGGATGCCACCCGCAACGCCCACGAACCCAATGGCTGGATCGCTCTGCATTACCCGGAAAAACTCCTGGTCGACGTCGGGTCCGCCATCAACCTCCCGCAAACCATCAAGGCATTCCCCATTCCCTCGGCCGATTCGTATTCGCTTTTCCAATCAAACCTTCATTCACTCTGAAATTCCATGCCTCCTGTCATCGAACTCATTCCCAATGAAGCAGAGGTGGCCCAGCCGCTCTTTTCCGACGAGGACGCTTACAATCGGTTTCGTGAATCCTTTATGGATGAGGTGATTCCGGAACTCGATCGCCTGCTCGAAGCCCGGCGCAAGAGCGAACAGGAAGCCCGCCAACGCCTTCTCCGCTGATTGCAGCCCCGGCCTCGCGCCGGGGCTTTTTTTATTTCGTAAGCCGCACCCTCAATGCCCGCGGGTGCGTTGGCGGAAGGCGGACGGGGTGTCGCCGATGACTTGTTTGAACGCTTTCGAAAAGTGGAAGACGTCGCAAAATCCGAGATCGTCGGCCAGGCCCTTGAAACTGTGTTCGCCCTGATAAATCGCCGCGCAGGCCCACTCGATGCGGCGGCGTTTTTGAAACTGGCCCGGTGACTGCCCGATCTTCGCGGCGAATTGTTTGCGGAAGTTTTCGTAACTGAGCCCGACCCGCCGCGCCACTTCCCGCGGCGCCAGCGCCGGGGCGCCAGGACGAATCTCGCCCAGTAGGCGCTGACTCTCCACCAGCCAGGCCTCGCCGGGTTCCTGCTGCGCTTCGCGATGCACCGCCAGCAGATCGAGCATGAGCTGCGTCAACCCGCCCAGCGTGCGCAACGCCGTCGCGGTCTCATCGCTCCCCTTGGCCTTGAACGTTTCCTCGAAACGCCGCCGCCATGTCTCGACCGGCTCGGCGTGTGTCACCGGCCGGTGCGGATCGAGCACGCCCTCGGCCGCCCAGCGCTCCCACTGCGCACCTTCCAGCACCACGTAGATTTGGGTCCAGTCGCGCCCGGCCCGCGGCCCGTAGGCGTGACCGAGTCCGGGATGAATCCACACCACGTCGCCGCTGTGCAGCGCCGCTTCCCGGCCGTTGCGATCGCGATAAATACCGTCGTCGATCCGCACCATGTAGATCACGCCAAACGCCCCCAGAACGCGCATGGCCGATGGATCGAGCGCCGGCCCGTTGTGCACCATGCCGGCCGCCTTGATCGTCGTCTGACCGACTGTGAGCGGGCGGGTCAGCCAAGGTTCATTACGAAAGGGACGATCGGCAGG
>CBINJL010000411.1:0-3771 GCA_966250925.1 uncultured Opitutus sp.
ACGCAACCGCCCTTCTTGAGATATCTGATGATGGTGTCGCCCTCCTCGACCCATCGGGAACCCTCGCGGCTCACGCGAAAGGCAAACGAGGATTGCGTGACATCTCCACGTTTGAGCGAGAGCACCAAGTCGCGGGCATAGCTCTGCTCGTCGAGGGTGCAGTCGTAGCCCAAGCCGGTGGCGTCTTGATTCACCAGAGTGGTGCCGGAGCGGGTGCGGCCGAGAATCAGGTTGCTGTCGTGGTTAAAAAGGCAGCGCACATCATCGCTGAGCACGTTATCGAAGAACCCCGGCTCGATGATTTCGAAATAATGAGTGCTGCCCCAGCCCATGTCTTCGGAGCGCACTCCGAACTTGGCTGCGTAGCCGCCAATCTTGGTAGGACTGCCGCTCTCGCCGGTGCCGGCGCGGATTTCGACGACGCCCGGCGTGAAACGCCGCTCAAGCACATCAAAGGCGTGACGGGACTGGAGATGCTCAAGAGAAGATTTCATCGGGTGGCCTTTTTGCGGGGGATGGGCAGATCGCGGCCTTCATTGGCCTGGCGGATGATTTTGCCGACGGCAGCAGTGACAGTGTAGGCTTGGCCGGCTTCGAATTTGCCGTGACCGGGAATAACGAGGGTGTGTTTTGGCGTGATCTTCATGAGGCGGCAGGCGCGAGGTTGAGGGCGGCCATCGTGTCGAGGGCACGATTGGCGAGATCGTCGATTCGATCGGTGGTGAGGGAGTGGGAAAATGCCTCGAAGTCGGCGGCAGGCATGGCCTCGGCCAATCGACGATTTTCACCGCAAAACTCGTCAGCAAGGGCACGCAGGGCCGCCGTGGGATCACAGGCGGTGCCTTCGACGTAACCGGCGAAGATGGGGCCGAGCGCGAGGCATAGGTGCTCGCGCTGCTCAGCATAGAGGTTCGCGACATCGGGCGGCGGGAGTCCCCGCTTGTGGAGTTTTTCGAGGGCCTTGGCTTCACGGCGCAGGGCGCGGCCGGCGGCATCGCGGAGGGCGGGGCGTAAATGGCGGATCGCGAGGCTGGCCTGTGACGTGGCGGCAGGGGCCGGCGCAGTAAGGTTTTTACCCAGATCCTCCAAGGGCAGAAAACCGCTTTGCACCCGGTATTTTTCGCCGCCGGGGATTGGGTTGAGGTTTTCCTTCGCCCGCACCTCGTTGGGGTTGAGCCAACCGTCGGCAATGGCGCTCTTGTAGGCCTCGAAACGCGTCTTGATATCCCCCCGGAGCAGCCCCTCGAAATTGAACTCTACGAAGTATTCGCGATCTGCCCGCGGCAGGAAGAGCTGTTTGTTGATCCGCGCTTCCCAGCGGCGGATACGGGGCAACATGGTAAATTTTACAAACTCCAGGCCCTGATGCTCGATGTTGTTGTTGGTCGAGCGATCCAGTTCGCCGATCATGTGAAGCGGCACGCGGAAAAGTCGCGCAATCTCAGCCACCTGGAATTTGCGGTTTTCGAGAAATTGAGCATCGCTCGCCTTCATCCCCATCTGCTGCCACTGCAACCCCTCTTCCAGCAGCATGGGCTTGCGGGCATTTACGTTGCCGGTCCAATCGTCGGCGAAGCCCTTTTTCAGGCGGTCGTAAGCCTCATCGCTCAGAGCCGTGGGAATATGCAGCACACCCGAAGGGGTGGCGCTGTTGCTGAAGAACCGGGCGCCGTGCTCTTCGGTCGCCTGGGCGAGCCCCACGGCCTCGCGGGCCTGCCCGATCGGCGAAAGCGCGTGAATGCCGTCGGTGGTGAGGCCGCGCACATGCAAGACCTCCTCTGGTCGGAAATCCGTCTGGCGGCCGTGTCGGTCGGTGTAGCGGTAGACGAGGGCATCCGTCACCTCATCGCGGAACAAATGCATCCGGTCAGGGTGCAGCGGCACAATCTCGGATGGGCGCCCGCGTGCGCTCCAGACGATCTGCGAATAACTCGCACCACGCAGGGAGTGGTGACCCTCGCCACACTCCTGCCACTCGATCGCGGTCATTTCCGGATTCGGAGAATTGTGGAGCAGTTGATAAAGCGGATGCTCGGGCGCCGGGTCTTTACCACCATCGGGGCGGCGACGGTAGACAACGGCGGGCAGGCTGCCGAGGCTTTCGGCCAGCAAGCGCACGCACGCGTAGACGGCCACAACCCTCATGGCGGTCTCGTTGGAAACCCGACTGCCCGATGCAGTTGACTCGCCACCGAAGAGATTGAGCAGCCACGAAGCGGGTTGCGTCAGGTTGCTCGACTGATTTTGGGAGCGCAGGGCGATGGGATTGGCAAAAAGACTCATCGCGAAGGCGGGGCTGTCGGAGTGTTGAGGGCATCGAGCAGCAACACGCCGCCCACGAATGCCATGGCGGCGCGGAATCCCCACTCGGCGGCGAGGACGTAGGCCATCAACGCCAGCCCAAGTCCGCCCGTGAAAACCCCCGGGCGCAGACGCACGGCGGCGACTGCACGGATAGCAGCAACGACGGAGGGCTGGAGGCGGCGAAGCCATCGGAAACGCGACATAAGGCAGGCAGTGGCGGCTGAGGGGAGGCGCAGGATGCGCCTACGCTCTGCCGTTGCCTGTCGCGTTGCCCGGTCAAGCGAGAGTTGCGCAAGTTGCGCAATGGGGTTTCCGGCCCTGGATTCTGAGCGGCCGCGGCGACGGGATCACGCGGCGAGCACCGCGGAAATCGGCGACACCGTGCGCTCGATTTGCGGATGCCTATACGTCTGCGTGGTTTCGAGTGACTTGTGCCCCAGCAAGGCTTGGAGATCCCGGATATCGCCCTGAAAATACGTGCCGAACCAGTGGCGCAAATGATGCGGCGTGATGCGGGCTCCGATGCTTCCGCATGTTTCCAAGGCATCGCACGCCCGAGCGAAGGCGTTTTGCACAATGTTGGCCGGCAGATGCCAGCGAACAAACGATTTTGTCTTGGGGTGCCGCATTGGGCGCGGCGAAGGGAAGAGAAACGCCCAGTTCTGAGTGTGTGGACTGCGGCGATACTTGCGAGCTATCGCGTGGGGCACCTGGAGCGGGAGCGGTGGATTGATCGTTTGATCAAGCATGAATACGCGCCGCGCGTAGGCGAATTGGCGGCGCAGTTGCGGCAACAACTCCGGCGGCACCGGGGCGAGGCGATCATGTCCATGCTTCGGATCGCGCAGCACGATGGAAACGCGCCCCTCTCGGGGGCGAATGTCCTTGAGGCGGACGGAGAGGCCTTCGTCAACCCGCAGTCCCATCGAGCCGAGCCAAAGCGCGACGAAACGCATGGGGTGAGACGGGGTATCGTTGAGCGTGTCGAGTAGCGCACGATATTCCGCAGTGGTCGGGGCATGGCGTTCGTGCACCGGTCGCTTCGCCCGCAACGCATCGACATTTCCCAATTTCTGGCCACGTGACGCGTAGAGCGCATTCAACGCGTTAAGGTCATGATTTTGGGTTGCCGCCGCCACATCATCAACCCGGACGCGCTTGGTGAGAAACGCCTCCGCCTTCTTTTCCGAAGACCACTCGCGAGGACACGAGAGAGAAAAATCGTAAAAGTGCCCAGCGGTGCGGCAATAAGATCGGACGGTTTTCCAATCGCGCCCGCGCAACTCCAACCACTGCGCCAACCGATCCAACACCCGCGCCCGCTGGTCACTCTTAACGGCATTCATTTTCCTCTTCCTCCTGATTTTTAATAGTTAATGCATTTTGTTATCTCACATTATTGGGAGAAACACTGTTCGCCACCATTCGGTTGATTCGTGCGAGGGCTTGGGCTTGCGCGTCTTTGCG
>CBINJL010000412.1:0-3770 GCA_966250925.1 uncultured Opitutus sp.
ATGGTTTGATCGAGTTTGAAATTGGGCACGAAGCGGCCCGGAAACTCGTCACCGGAAATGTTTGCCCCGCGGCCGGGCTGGGAATCACTGCGCACGCCCAGGGTGACGAAGTGGTCGTGCCACGCCACGATCCTGCCGTTGTCATCGACGCCGCCGCGGAATCGGTGCCAGCCGGCCGCGCGGTAATGATCGTGCTGCATGTCCTCCTCGCGACTCCAGGTCATCTTCACCGGCACGCCGGCCCGTTGCGCGATGGCCGCGCACTGCACCATGAAGTCATTGATCAAACGCCGGCCGAAACCGCCGCCGATACGCGTCATGTGCACAACCACGTTTTCCGCCGGAACCCCAAGATGTTTGACAATGAGATCGCGACCGGAACCGGGCAACTGGGTCGGCGCCCAGATCTCGGCGCGATCTGCGGAGACGACGGCGGTGCAGTTCTGCGGCTCCAGGTTGGCGTGGGAGACGTAGGGATAAGTGTAATACGCGTCGCAACGGTGGGCCACGTTGAGCAACGCCTCCTCGACGTCGCCATCGGACCGGAGATTCGTCTGCGCGGCCTCGGCCGAAACCGCTTCGGCGCGGGCAAAAAAATCATCCGTGCTCTGCGCGGCGAGCGCAGCGGGAATATCCCAGTCGACTTCGAGCGCCTTGGCGGCGTTGAGCACGGCCCAAGTGTCGACACCGAGGATGGCGACACCGGGCAACAGCTCGTCGATGGCGTCGGCACCGGTGATGACGAACGCGTCGGTGACGCCGGGTTGCCGCTTCACCACATCGAGATTGGCCGACTTCACCTTGCCGCCGAAAGCCGGGCACTTGATGAAGGTCGCGTGCACGAGGCCGGGCAACGTCTGGTCGATGCCAAACAACGCGTCGCCGCGAAAGAGCGCCGGGTTATCGATGCCAGGCACGCGGGTTTCGAGCAGGCGAAAGTCCTTGGGATCTTTCAACGCCACCGACTCCGGCGCGGGCACTTCGAGGGCGGCCGCAGTGGTGACCAATTCTCCGTAGCCGAGCGACCGGCCGGATTCCCGATGGTGCACGGCATTGCTGCGCGCTTCGCAACTTTCCACCGGCACGTCCCAAGTCTGAGCGGCGGCGGCGAGCAACATGGTTTTGGCCGTGGCGCCGAGGCGGCGAAATTCCATGAAGTGCGCCGGGGTCGCGCCAGAACCACCCGCGATCTGGCGCTGGTAGCGATGATCGAGTCCGGCCTGCACGATGCGCACGCTTTGCCAGTCCACTTCGAGCTCCTCGGCGATGAGCATGGGCAGGGATGTCTTTACGCCCTGACCGCATTCCGGATTTTGCGAGACGAGCGTGACCGTGCCGTCGCGGGCGATGTGGAGATGAAAATTGGGCGCGAACTCATCGTCGGTCGGCGCCGGAAACGCCGGATTTTCGGCGGCCGCGCGAGCACGATGCGGCAGCATGAGGCCGAGGCTGAGTCCGGCGTAGGCCACGCCGGTGGCTTTGATGAAACCACGACGGCTGACGGCGGAAATCGGGGCGGGGGCAAATTCGGTTTTCATGATGTTTCCGGATCAGGCGAGGGAAGTGGCCTCTGCGTTTTTCTTTGCGGCCAGGTGAATGGCCTGGCGGATGCGCACGTAGGTGCCGCAACGACAGAGATTGCCGGCCATGGCGGAATCGATTTCGGCATCGGTGGGTTGCGGATGCGCGGCCAGCAACGCGGCGGCACTCATGATTTGACCGGACTGGCAATAGCCGCACTGCGGCACGTCGACCTCATTCCAGGCTTCCTGCACCGCGGTCACACCCGTGGCGGCGAGGCCTTCAATGGTAACGATTTCCTGGGCGCCCACTGCAGCGAGCGGCACTTGGCAGGAACGCACCGGCTGACCGTCGAGATGGACGGTGCAGGCACCGCACAAGCCCAGTCCGCAGCCATACTTGGTGCCAACCAGATTGAGGTGATCGCGCAACACCCACAGCAGGGGCGTTTCATCGGCGGCATCCACGGTCAACGAGCGACCGTTTACTTGGAGGGTGTGTGAACTCATGGGGCGGGACGGTGGAGAAGCGTTAAAAGGGGAGGAAAGTTGTCAGCGGGCGGGGAGGACGATGGAGCGTTGTTTGACCCAGTCGACGACCGCCGCGTCGTCGTCGAAATGCCGCCAGATCAGATTGAGAAACTCGGCCGGCAGGATGTCGTGAGTGCGGAAGAAACGTCTGTCTCCACCGCATGAATACATCAGCGACGGCGGCAATTCGCCGCGAAGTTTGGCGCGGGCCTTGGGCAGCAGCCGCGGCAGCCAGGCGATGCCGTCGATTTCCTCGCTCTTGGTCGGCAGGCTGGCGGCGTCGAGCACGACGGGGGAGGCGACCCCGTGCTGGACGTTGAGAAAATAGTCGCGGCGAATGGTTTCGATCGCGAGCGCGTGACCAAAGCCCGGCAGACCTTCCGTCACGTCGTCCTCTGCGTAGTCGTAAAATGTCTGGGCGGTGAAGCCGTTGGCGGCGAGCCAGGCCTCGTCGTCGGCGTCGAACAACACGGTCGCCGAACGGGCGCCGTCGCGATAGGCCCCGACGGCCTTGCCGTAGAGAGTCTTGAACGTCTGCGGGAAGTCGAAGTGAACCGGGGTCATGACGCCGGGAGGCTAGGCACAATCGTGGCGGAGCGCAAAATGCCGCCGCGGTTTCCGTTGAATGTCGATGCGACCGCCCGAAGACGGCCGCATCACGGGCAGGTCCGTCAGGCCTCGAAACCGTCGGGATGGCCGCTGTGCCAGGCCCAGGCGGTGGCCACGATGGGCTCGATGTCGGGATATTTTACTTCCCAGCCCAGCTCGGCCTTGGCCTTGGTGGAATCGGCGTAGAGCGCGGGCGGATCGCCGGCGCGGCGCGGCGCCATTTCGTAGGGAACGGTTTTGCCGGAAACCTTTTCGACGGCGCGGATGACCTCGAGCACGGAGGTCGGCGTGCCGGTGCCGAGATTGTAGAAGAGACCGGTGCCGGGTTCGGCGAGTTTGTCGAAGACGGCGATGTGGGCGCGGCTGAGATCGTCGACATGCACGTAGTCGCGGAGGCAGGTGCCGTCCGGCGTGGGATAATCGTCGCCGAACACCTTCAGTGCCGGGCGTTTGCCGAGGGCGGCGTCGATGGCGAGCGGGATGAGATGCGTCTCGGGATCGTGGGCCTCGCCGATGGTGGCGTCCTCGGCGGCGCCGGCGGCATTAAAGTAGCGGAAAGCGGCAAAACTCAGACCGTGAGCGTGGGCGAGGGCCTTGAGCGCATTCTCGATATCGAGCTTCGTTTGGCCGTAGGGATTGATCGGGGCCTGCGGCAGATCCTCGGTGATCGGCATTTTCTGCGGGATGCCAAAGGTCGCGCAGGTCGACGAGAACACGAAGCGTTTCACGCCTTTCGCCAGCATGGTTTCGAGCAGGCGCAGCGTCGCCACGACATTGTTGAAATAATATTTCAACGGATCGGTGACGGATTCGCCCACGTAGGCGAAAGCGGCGAAGTGCATCACGAGATCGATTTTTTCGTCATCCAGGATTTTGCCGACAAAGTCGGAATCCCCCAAATCACCTTCGTAGAAGGGGATGCCCTCCGCGAGAGCACCACGATGACCAAATACGAGGCTATCAAGGACGACCGGACGATGTCCGGCGGCGACCAATTGACGCACACAGTGACTGCCGATGTAACCGGCACCTCCAACGACGAGCACGTTCATCGCCGAGGCTTGTATTGCGTTATCAAGGCGCTTGGCTAGCGGTTTTTCCTTTCAGCAT
>CBINJL010000413.1:0-3760 GCA_966250925.1 uncultured Opitutus sp.
GCTGTCTGCGCAAAGCGGTCGGCCTATTCTGTCTGCTCTACTTTCTCGGCAACCTCGCCATTCCCGGCGCCATCCTGACCGGCATCGCCAAACCTGCCCCTGGCACCGCGGCAGCTGCGGTCCTCGTTGCCCAACGCTAACCGTTTCCTGTCATGGCCCAACTCAACTCCGCCATCCCGCCCGGTCCGCTGGCCGACAAGTGGAACAACCAGAAGGCCAACCAGAAGTTGGTCAATCCGGCCAACAAACGGAAATACAAGGTCATCGTCGTTGGTGCCGGTCTCGCGGGCGGTTCCGCCGCCGCCACCATGGCCGAGCTCGGCTACCAGGTGGAGTGTTTCGTCTTCCACGACAGCCCGCGCCGCGCCCACTCGATCGCCGCCCAGGGCGGCATCAACGCCGCCAAGAACTACCAGAACGACGGCGACAGCGTGTATCGACTTTTCTACGACACGATCAAGGGCGGTGATTACCGCTCCCGCGAGGCCAACGTGCATCGTCTGGCCGAGGTGTCGGTCAACATCATCGACCAGTGCGTCGCGCAGGGTGTGCCCTTTGCCCGCGAATACGGCGGTCTGCTGGCCAATCGTTCCTTCGGTGGCGCCCAGGTCTCGCGCACGTTTTATGCACGGGGGCAGACCGGTCAGCAGCTTTTGCTCGGTGCCTACTCGGCGCTGTCCAAGATGATCGGAGCCGGCGCGGTCAAGATGCACAACAACGCCGAGATGCTCGATCTCGTGCTCGTTGACGGGCAGGCCAAGGGCATCGTGGTGCGCAACCTCATTACCGGCGCCATCACCCGCCACGCCGGCGATGCCGTGGTGCTCGCCACCGGTGGCTACGGCAACGTCTTCAATCTCTCGACCTACGCGCGCAACTCCAACGCCACCGCCGCGTGGCGCGCCTACAAGAAGGGTGCCTGTTTCGCCAACCCCTGCTACACGCAGATCCATCCGACCTGCATCCCGGTTTCCGGCGACTACCAGTCCAAGCTCACGCTCATGTCGGAATCGTTGCGCAACGACGGCCGCATCTGGGTGCCGAAGAAGGCTGAGGACTGCGGCAAGCGCCCGCAGGACATTCCAGAGAAGGACCGCGACTACTATCTCGAGCGCATCTATCCGAGCTTCGGCAACCTCGCCCCACGCGACGTCTCCTCCCGTGCCGCCAAGCGCATGTGCGACGAAGGCCGCGGCGTCGGTCCGTCCGGCCTCGGCGTGTATTTGGATTTTGGTGACGCCATCAACCGTCTCGGCGCCGACACCGTTCGCGCCCGCTACGGCAACCTTTTCGACATCTACAAGGAGATCACTGACGAGTCCGCTTACGAGACGCCGATGCGCATCTTCCCGGCGGTGCACTACACCATGGGCGGCCTCTGGGTGGACTATAACCTGATGTCCAACATTCCGGGGTTGTTTGTGCTCGGCGAAGCCAATTTCTCCGATCACGGGGCCAACCGTCTTGGTGCCTCGGCGCTCATGCAGGGGCTGGCCGATGGCTACTTCGTGCTTCCCTATACGATCGCCAACTATCTCGCGACGCAGAAACCCGGCTCGGCGCCGAAGGGCGACGAAAAGGCGTTCACCGACGCGGCCAAAATGGTCGACGACATGACCAAGCGCCTGCTCGCCACCAAGGGGAAGGAAACGGTGGCGCACTTCCACAAGCGTCTCGGCAAGATCATGTGGGATCACTGCGGCATGGCGCGCACCAAGGAAGGTTTGGAAAAGGCCATCGAACTTATTCCGCAGTTGCGCGAAGAGTTCTGGGCCAACGTCAACGTCACCGGTTCGGCCGAGTCGCTCAATCAATCGCTCGAAAAAGCCGGTCGGGTGGCCGACTTCCTTGAACTGGGTGAACTGATGTGCCGCGACGCGCTCACCCGCGAGGAAAGCTGCGGCGGCCATTTCCGCGAGGAATACCAGTATCCCGATGGCGAGTGTCTGCGCGACGACGAGAAGTTTTCCCATGTCGCCGCCTGGGAATACCAGGGCGAGGGCAACGTTCCCCTGCGCAACACCGAGTCCCTGGACTACGAGTTCGTAAAGATGAGCGTGCGCTCGTATAAATAAACGCGATTTACGAGTTACGATTTACGAAGGACGAATTCTCCGTGAGGCATCCAGATGACCAAGGCCGAGATGTTGCAGCGAACGCAGGCGTTTGCGTTGCGTATCATTCGTTTGGTCGAAGCGTTGCCGCCCGGAAAGACAGGTCAGGCGCTTGGCGCACAGCTCATTCGCAGCGGAACTTCCGTCGGGGCGAACTATCGCGCGGCCTGCCGGGCCAAGTCGAAGGCCGACTTCGTGAACAAGCTCAAGATCGTCGAGGAGGAGTGCGACGAGTCACTATACTGGATGGAACTTCTGGTTGCAGCCGAGCTCATCCCGGCACCCCGACTGCAACCGCTTCAAACCGAAGCCAATGAACTTCTCGCTATCGTCGTTGCGGCAATCCGCACCAGCCGGGCCAATCGTAATTCGTAATTTTTAATTCCAAATTTCAGCCATGGTCGCCGACAAATCCTCCACTCAGAACATTTCCGTCACCGTCCGGGTGTGGCGGCAGGCCGGCCCCGCTGCCGAGGGCAAGTTCGTCGATTACAAGGCGACCGACCTGAACCCGAACATGTCCTTCCTCGAAATGCTCGACGTCGTGAACGACGAACTTGAGCAGCGTGGCGAGGAGCCGATCGCGTTCGCCCATGATTGCCGCGAAGGCATCTGCGGCACTTGTTCGCTGGTCATCGACGGCAAGCCGCACGGTCCGCACCAGGGCGTTGCGTCATGCCAAACCTACATGCGCAGCTTCAAGGACGGCGATGTCATTGTGGTTGAGCCTTACCGCGCCAAGCCGTTCCCGGTGCAGCGTGACCTCATCACCGACCGCTCGTCCTTCGACAAGATCCAGCAGGCTGGGGGATTCATCAGCATTCGCACCGGCTCGGCCTGCGATGCCAACGCTACGCCGATTCCGAAGGAGAACGCGGATCTGGCGATGGATGCCGCTGCGTGCATCGGTTGCGGCGCCTGTGTCGCAGCCTGCAAGAACGCTTCGGCCATGCTGTTTGTCGGAGCCAAGGTGTCGCAATTTGCGCTGTTGCCGCAGGGCCAGCCGGAACGCGATCAGCGGGTATTGAACATGGTGGCGACGATGGACGAACTCGGTTTCGGCAACTGCACCAACCAATACGAATGTTCGGCGGCTTGTCCGAAACTCATCAGCCACGACTTCATCGCGCGAATGAATCGCGACTACCTGAAGGCCAGCTTCCGCAGCGCCTTCAAGGCCAAGAGTTTGGTCTGACGGTTCTTCCTGTCGCCGGATCGCTGACTGCGGTCCCACGCTGAGAATTTTGCAGAAGACAACGAAGAGAACGAAGAGCGAGATGTCGGTGTTGTAACTCCGCTCAAAGGATTCAAAGCGCAGCCCAACCTTCGTGGGTTCCGCAGTGTCCGACTGCACCGCAGGCCGGGCCGCTCCCTTGCGGCGTGCCGTTCCGGTTCGTCCTCTATCACGCCGCGCTGCTGCCAGAACGTTGACATGCGACGGCCCGACCCCGTCTGCCAGTTTACACGACGTGCGCTGAACCTGAATTCCGCCGTTTAACCACAGAGGCCATAGAGATCACAGAGTAAGAATCAGCCCGATTTGTCATATCCAAGCCCACTCGCGGGGCGAACGGCTGTGGAGTTGTTGCTATTTCCTTACCGCCTTTCTTGGCGTGCTTTGCGGCCTTCGCGGTCTTTGCGTTAAA
>CBINJL010000414.1:0-3730 GCA_966250925.1 uncultured Opitutus sp.
TCGAATCTCACGCTGTGATCGCTGCGAGCTCTGTGGTTAAACTGCGGTTTTTAGGGTCGATCGATCAGGATCGGATTACCGTCGGGATCGATGAGCATGAGATGCGCCGGGCCGGTTCCGTCGGGCTCCGCAGCCTCGGTCAACTCCACTCCACCACCTGTTCGCCAGCGACAGAGTCGTCATCGGCCGAGCATTATTGTCGCACATCTACAACAATGCGCTTGCTTATTGTCGAAGTTCGACATCAAAGTCCGCGTCATATGGAAAAGGTGCGCAAAGAACTGCTCCAGGGGACGCTGGATCTGTTGATTCTCAAATCGCTCTCGGCCACTTCCCTTCACGGCTGGGACATCGCCAAACGCATCGCGGTCGTCTCCCGCGATCGCCTTTCACTGAAACAAGGATCGCTTTATCCCGCACTGCATCGGCTGGAAGGCCGGGGCTGGATTGAGGCCGAATGGGGCGTTTCAGATGCCGGTCGCAGCGCCAAATTTTACCGACTCACCCGCGCCGGGCGGCGTCAGTTGGAGGAAGAGATTACGCACTGGGAATCGTTTGCTGCCGCCATGACCGCGGTGTTGCGGATGGAGGATCAGTCATGAGTGACGGATTTCTCCAGCGCTGGCGCATCCGTGGTCGCCGCCTCTTCCGTCGTCGCCAACAGGAGCAGGAATTGGCGGCCGAACTCGACTTTCACTTCAATCAACTCGTCGACGAATTTCGTGCCCAGGGTATGAGCGAAGCGGAGGCGCGTCGCGCCGCGCATCGCGAGATGGGCACGGTGGAGGCCTACCGCGAGGAAACGCGCGATGCCTGGCGGCCGGCCGCACTCGCCGATGGCTGGCGCGCCGTCATGCTGGCGGTGCGTTCCCTCGCCCGCACGCCCGGGTTCACCGTCCTCGCACTGCTCACGCTCAGTCTCGGCATCGGCGCCAACACCGCCATGTTCAGCGTTGTCAGTGGCGTTGTCCTGAAACCGCTGCCGTATGCGGAGCCCGCCGCCCTCGACAGCGTGTTTCGCCGCACCGAATCCAACCCGCGCGGCGGATTTTCGCCGGCAGATTTTCTCGATCTGCGCGACGCCCAAAATTCGCCGTATGAATCGATCTCCGGCATGGCTTACCAGCAGGTGAGTTTTGCCGATCCCGGCCAGCCCGCTGCCTACGCTGAAGGCATGCGCGTGACGGCCAACTTCTTTTCGCTACTCGGGATTCAGCCCGCGCTGGGTCGGAGTTTTTCCGACGAAGAAACCACACCAGGTAACGCCCAAGTGGTGGTCCTGACTGATCGGTTGTGGCGCAATGAATTCGGCGCTCGCCCAGACATCATCGGCCATGTCGTGCGCCTGAACGGTGAACGCCACACGGTCATCGGTGTGCTGCCCGAACGCTTCAACGAGTGGCGTCATCTGGGTTGGATCGACTTGTTTCACCCACTCGCGCTCACGCCCGCCCAACGTGCCGATCGCAGCAACGCCTGGATTGAAATTCTTGCCCGACGAGCCCCCGGGATCGATGCCGCAGGCAGCAACGCCTTTATCACCAACTTCGGCGAACAACTGGCCCGTGACCATGCCCTCCTCCATGCGGAGAGCAGTGCGTATGCGCTGCCGTTGAATGATTTTGTCACGGACGCCGGGACCAAGGTCACCGGCGCCATGCTGCTCGGATTGTCGGGTTTCGTGGTGCTGATCGCGTGTTCGAATCTGGCGAATTTCCTGTTGGCGCGGACGATGGCACGGGCCCGCGAATTTGCGGTGCGTTCCGCCTTGGGTGCGTCGCGCCGCCAACTGCTGCATCCCCTGCTGTTGGAAGCCGCGGTGCTGGCGCTGGGCGGAGGGCTGCTCGCTCTCGTCGTGGCCAGCGGGTGCATCGACTGGCTGCGGGTGCGCAGCACCGGCGACAACGGCGAGCAGGTCACGTTTGTCCTCAATTGGTCGGTCATGGCCTGGGCGTTCCTCTGTTCGCTGGCGACCGCGATCGCGTTCGGCATCGCTCCCGCGCTTTTCGCCCTCCGCCTCAACCTCAACGAAACACTCAAAAGCGGCGCACGCGGCACCACCGGTGGCCGCGGCCCGCAACGCCTGCGCCATCTGCTCATCGTCGGCCAGTTCGCGCTCGCCATGGTGCTGCTGACCGGCTCCGGCCTCTTCATCAACGGGCTCGCCGAACTCAATGATCGCCGGGCGGGTTGGGAGTCGGAAAATCTGGTCACGGGCAACTTCCTCCTGCCCGCCGCCGACTACGCCACGCCGACGGCCATTGATGGTTTCCACACCCTCGTGTTGGAAAAACTGCGGGCCTTGCCGGGCGTCGCGTCGGCCGGTCTCGCCGCCCATCCGCCGTTTTTCAACTGGAGTGAATCGCGCCGCTATTGGGCCGAGGGATTGGAACGGCCGGCCCGCGGCCGCGAGCCCGCCGCGATGGTCAACGTCGCGACTCCGGACTACTTGGCTACGGTCGGCACGCCCCTGCTGGCAGGGCGCGATTTCGACGCCCGCGATCACGCCGATGCCGAACCCACCGTCATCATCAACGCCGCCTTCGCCGATGCACTGTTTGGCAACAATGATCCCATCGGCCGCCGCATCGCCGCGGTCACAGAGGGCGATGCGGTCTGGGCCACCGTCATCGGCGTGGCGGCCGACGTGCGCAACAGTCTGCCCGACGCCGCCACGGTGCCCTACCAGATCTACCTTACCATGGCGCAGGAACCCCGAGCTCGCAGCGAAATCGCCGTGCGCACCAATGGCGTGGCGCCATCGACCCTGGTGCCCACGATCCGCCAGCTCATGGCCGAACTCGATCCCGATCTGCCGGTGCGCGACCTCAAGAGCGCGGACGATCGGATCGCTCGCGCCAATTATCAACTCGGCGTGCTGCGCGACATGTTGACGGGTTTCGCGGTGCTCGGTCTCGCCCTCGCCTCGATCGGAATTTATGGCGTGATCGCCCGCACCATGGCGCAGCGGCGAAGCGAATTCGGCATCCGCCTCGCGCTCGGCGCCCAAGCCCGCGATGTCACGCGAATCGTGCTGGGCACCGGCGTGCGCCTTGCCTTCAGCGGCACCTTGATCGGGCTGCTCGGCGGCATCGGCATCGGACGCTTGCTGGCCGTCGGCTTCCCCAACATGAGCCTCAGCAATCCGTGGATCATCGCCGCCGCCACCACCTTCCTTGTCTCGGTGGCGTTGGTGGCGTGCTACCTGCCGGCGCGCCGCGCCGCACGGATCAATCCCGTGGAATCGCTGCGCGCGGAGTGATTTCGCTGCCGCGCATCTGCCCCAACTTCACCAGCCGAGGCAACAACACCCGCGAACGCTTCCGGCCGTTGAGCACGGTTCCGACCCAGGTCGAACGCACAAACGCATCGTAAGTCAGCAGCCCCAGCGCGATCGTGAGCGCGGAAATCAGCAGGAGTTTGAACGGCCAGATCCACGCCCATTCCGCCACCGCCACCTGCAGCCAGAGCACCACCGGCAGGTGCAGCAGATATAACCAATACGACGCATCCGCGATGTAGCGCACCCGCGCACTCGGGCGCGAAAACCAACGTTTCGCCAGCCCCAGCGTCAGGAAGATCAACGACCACATCATCAACGCATAGGCGCCATGAAACAGGAACCGAAAGGTGGCGTAACCGGGATGCCCCGGATCGCTTTCGAACTTCGCCAGCAGGATTGCCGCGCCGATGCCCACCCCCGCTCCCGCCCACACCGACATGCGCAGTC
>CBINJL010000415.1:0-3727 GCA_966250925.1 uncultured Opitutus sp.
AGGTGAGGCCGGCGTTGGGGCTGATGCCCTGGCCGTCGTTGGTGGCGCCGGCGCCCACGCCCGCATCGACCTGATGGTCGTAGGCGTCGAGACGGGTGCCGAAGGACAGCGTCACGTCCTCGTGCAGCTGCATTTCATCCTGGGCGTAGATCCCGGTGATGGAAGCGGTCTCCTCGCTGAAACCCCAGAACGGCGGCGGCGTGGCCTGCTGCTGGCCGAAGGATTGGTCGCGACGGAAATCGAGACCGAAGGTCAGCTCGTTGTTGGGAAAACGCATGTGGTTGCGCACGTCGAAGCCGGTGCTCTGGAGATCGCCCTTGCCGTAGATCAGGCCGGTGGTGTTGCGACGGTTTTCGAAATCGCTGTCGGTCCAGTAGAGCGTCGTCTGCAGGTCGACGCGGTCGTTGCCGGCGTCGTAGCGATGATTGGCGGTGAAGGTGCGGCGGTTCATCTCATGATCGGAGAGGATGAAGGCGCCGGAAAAGTTCTGCATGTGCGGCCGCTCGTAATAGGTGCCGAAGTCGTGCAACTGCTCGTAGGCGAGGCTCCAGGTGTGGCCGTTGGCGCCGCCATTGAGCTTCGCGTAGCCGCGCTGGTGGGTGTAGCCGGTGGGCGAAACGATGTCACCGTGGCCGTCGGCGTAGTCGTCGCCCTCGCCATGGGTGTAGTTGACGATGAGGCCGATGGTGTCGGTGACCTTGCCGTAGGCGGAACCGGTGAACTTGTAACTGTCCTCGCCGTTGAAGTTGTATCCGGCTTTCAGATACGCACCGAAGTCACGGTTGCCGTCGAGCATGTCGAAGGCGTCCTTGAGCGTCACGCGCATGGCGCCGGTGAGCGCGCCCGCGCCGTTGGTGGCGGCGCCGGCGCCGGCGTCGAGGTCGATCGTCTTGATAAACTCGGGTTCGAGCTGGAGGCGCGCCTGATGGTGATAGAGCTCCCCGATCTGCTGGGCGCCGTCGACGGTGACGTTGAGCATGGTGTCCTCGAAGCCGCGCACGTAGAGTTTTTGCGCCACGGCGGAGCCGCCGCCGACGGCGATGCTCGATTGGTTGGAGAACAGGTCGTGAAGGTCGACGGCCTGCAGCTGCTCGATCTGAGCGGCGTCCATCATAAGGTCGCCGGGCTCCTTTTCGCTCAGGACCTCGAACGGGTCGAGCGAGACGATCTCGCCGGCGGGTTGGGCCGTGGCGAGAGCGCCAAACTGAACGAGCGCCGCAAGGGGGGCGGCGTAGTGCAGGATGGGTTTGCGGTATTGCATGGTGAGAAAAACGGAAAGGCGGGGGGCGCGATCAGGCGGCGGGGTGCAGCCACGGCTGCGGTTGGGCCAGGTCGCGGGCGAGGGCGGCCCAGGCGGCGGCGGCGGGATCATCGGCGCGGAGCAGGCGCGGACGGGCGGCGTCGGCGCGCAGGGCGGCGAGACTTTCGGCGGCGATGCGGTGGAAGCGCGGCAGGGCGGCGAAGGGCGCGGGACCGGTGGCCGGGTCAAGGGCGTCGCGCAAAAATTCGAGCAGGAAGTGAGGTTGCAGGCGGGCGTAGGCGGTGGCGCCGAGGCGGAACAATTGGGCCGCGAGTTCGTCGGCGGTGGGATGGTCGCGGTGGTGCCAGTCGGCGGCGAGGCCGAGGGCGGATTCGATGAGATCGGTGAACGCGGCGAGGGTGTCGTTGGCGAGATCCGGGAGGCGGGCGAGCAGTTCGAGGCGGGCGGCTTCGAGGCAAAGCGTGGCGGCGATCGCATCGGTCGCGGGCAGTTCGCCCAGATGGCGGCGGGCGTCGGCGAGCAGCGGCAGGATTTCCGCGGCCGGGGCGTCGGCCGCGAGGCGGAGATGGGCGAGATTGATGGCGGCACCGGCGGCATTGCGCGGGGCGGCGGGGTCGCCGGCGGCGGCGAGCGCATCGAGCTCGTGCCAGGCGTGGTTAAAATCGGTGAGGGCGGCCGCGGTGTTGCCGGCGCGTTGCTGGGCGTAGCCACGATTGAGCCGGGCGGTGGCGGCGCTGTTGGCCACGCCGGAGCGGGCGAGGATGCTGGCGAAGGCGGCGAGGGCGGCGTCGTAGGCGTTGATCGCGGCGGTGAGATCGGCGGCGGCGGGCGACTGTTGGAGAATGTTGCCGCGATTCATCCAGGCGAGGCCGAGCAGGTGCAGGGCGGCGGGATCGGCGGTGTTGCCGGTGATGCTGGCGCGGGCGCGGTCGTAGCAGGCCAACGCTTCGCGCAGATCCTCCGCCGTGCCGCCGGCCGCGCAGCGATGTCCGCGCTCGAGCCAGTGCTCGGCGGAATGCGGCGGGAAAGTGGTGGTGGTCATGGCGAAGGGGAGCGGGGGGAATGATCTTTCTCTTTATTCTTTATCTTAATCTTTCTCTTTCCCGGTGGCGTCCTGATGCGTTGCGGTGCAGGCAGTCGACGGTCGGGGAGAAAGAGAAAGATTAAGAATAACGAGAAAGAGGGCGGCGGGCTTTGCCCGCCGCAGGCGTCACATTTCCGCCCAGCGGCGGAGGAGGTTGTGGTAAACTCCGGTCAGTTGGACGACGGAGGGGTGGGTGGCCATTTCCTGGCCGAAGCGCTGGATGGCGATGTCGAGGTCGAACAGCATCGAGCGGTCCTGATCGGACCGGATCATCGACTGGAGCCAGAAGAACGAACACAGGCGGGTGCCGCGGGTGACGGGCGTGACCTGATGCAGGCTGGTCGACGGATAGAGGATCATGTGCCCGGCGGGCAGCTTCACCGATTTGGAACCGTAGGTGTCCTCGATGATGAGTTCGCCGCCGTCGTATTCCTCGGGGCCGGCGAAGAAGAAGGTGCAGGACAAGTCCGTGCGGATGCGATGGCCGGTGCCGGGAATGGTGCGGATGGAGCCGTCGACATGCGTGCCGAAAGTCTGGCCGCCGGCGTAGCGGTTGAACATCGGCGGGAGGATGTGCAACGGCAGGGCGGCCGACATGAAGAGCGGGTTTTGCTCGAGCGCCTGCAGGAGCACATTGCCGACTTCGACGGAGACCGGATGCTGGGCGGGCAATTGCTCGTTGTTTTTGACGCGGGCGCCCTGGTGGCCGGCGGAGATTTTGCCGTCGACCCAGTCGGCGGCTTCGAGCTTCGCACGGCAATCGGCGAGCACGTCGGCGGGAAGGATGTCGGGAATGGCGAGAATCATGGCAAAATTGAAGCGGCGGGGAGCGGGCCGGGCGGCAGGAATAGTTTAACGCGAAGAGCGCAAAGAAGCGGCAAAGACCGCAAAGCAACGGGAAGCTTGTGGAAGGCTTCGCGCGGCTTTGCGGCCTTCGCGTTCTTTGCGTTTAGAGCAGACGTAGGCTCAGAACGTGTAGTAAGCGGACAGGATGAACTGACGGCCCTGGCCGGGGATGTGGTGGCCGCCGCCGATGCGGTCGATGTAGTGCTCGTCGGCGAGGTTGGTGCCGTTGAGGCGCAGGGTGAGGGCGTCGTTCACGCGGTAGCCCACCATGGCGTTGTAGAGCACGTATGACGGCACGGTCTCGGGATTGGCGCTGGTGGCGCGAACCACGTTGTCCATGTATTGCGCACCGCCGCCGAGGGTGAAGCCGCCCGGGAGCGCGTAGGTCGTCCAGAAGTTGAAGGCGGTCTTGGGCGTGAGGCCGAATTCCTGGCCTTCGAGACCGGCGGTGTTGGATTCGACGATCTCGCTGTCCATCAGCGACAGGCCGGCAAAGACGTCCCAGGCGCGGGTGATGCGACCGGCGGCGCTCAGCT
>CBINJL010000416.1:0-3726 GCA_966250925.1 uncultured Opitutus sp.
TCCGTCGCCACCGCCGAGCTCGACGCGTCCGGTCTGCAGCCGGGCGACGAGGCCGGACTCGCGCTGCTCAACATGCCCTTTGCCTCGCTCGGCGTCGTGCGCCGCGAGGACGGATTGTTCCTGCGTTGGTATGACCAACTTCGCCACGGGACCATCGAGCAACCACTGGCTTCCCCGCGAATCTTTCTGCGCGTGCGGGGCGACTACGACAACGATGTGGCCCGCTACAGTTTCAGCAGCGACGGCGAAACCTTTGCCGATATCGGCGGCGAGATTCGCCTGCCCTATCAATTAAAGACCTTCCAAGGCACGCGGCTGGCGCTTTTCGCCTTCAACAACAGCGGGCGCGAAGGCGGTCACGCCGATTTCGCGTCGTTTGTCGTCGAAGAACCGTTGGCCGATCGCTCCGCCAACATCCCGCTGGGGCAGGTCGTCACCTTCACCAACTTGGGCAACGATTCCGTCGTCTGGGCGAATCCTCACGGCATGCTGCATTCCGTCCGTGCCGACGCGCCGCAGACGCATGGGCCACAGGTGCAGTTCCGGGTGCATGACCGTGGCGCGGGCAAGGTCGCGCTGGAGGCGATGGATGGCAGCGGCTTCCTCACCGTGGCCGGAGCCGGCCTGTCCGCCGACGTGCGGCCGATGAAACCGGAATCCGACGCCAGCCTCTTTCTCTGGCAGGACATGCTGCGCGACCGGCAGCTCATGCTCCTGTCACTGAAAACGCAGCGTTTCCTGGGCATCGATCCCACCACCGGCGAACCCTATGGCGCCGACTGGCCCGGCACCACGCCCGATCGCAAAAACGGCACCGTGCTGATGTGGCACCCGACCGAAAACGACTAACCCGATTCGTATTCGAAATCCCATGACATCTGATCTTTTCCGCCCGCTCCCGATTCTCGGCGCCCTCGCCCTTGCGACCACCGCCGCGGCCGCCTCGCTCACCGTCGATCTCGCCACCGACGGCAAGGCCATCAGCCCGGACTTGGTCGGCATTTTCTACGAGGATCTCAACTACGCGGCCGACGGCGGTCTGTATGCCGAGCTGATTCAGAATCGTTCCTTCGAATACAGCGCCACCGAACAGGCGAGTTGGAACAACTTCTCCTTCTGGGAACTGGAAAAGCGCGGCGGCGGCGAAGGTCATTGGGGTTTGGGCGACGCCCGTCCGGTTCACGTCCGCAATGAACACTACCTGTTGCTCACCGTGACGCAGGCCGGCGAGGGCGTGGGCATTCGCAACGGCGGCTTTGACCAGATTCCGGTCAAGGCCGGCGCGGGCTACGAGGCCACGTTCTTCGCTTATCAAACCTTCAACGGCATCAAGTGGCGCGACTCCGGCAAGGATCAGTCCGTGGCCATGCCGGTCACGCTTCGGCTCGAAGCGGCCGACGGCAGCGTCCTGGCCGAAGCGGCGCTTGATGTCTCCGGTCGGGATTGGACGCAGTATCGCGCCACCCTCACGCCCGTTCGCGATGACCCCAAGGCAAAGCTCGTGCTCCTGCTCCACGAAGTCGGCGGGCTGGCCCTCGACATGGTTTCGCTCATGCCGCACGACACGTTCAAAGGCCGCGCCAACGGCCTGCGCCGTGACCTCGCCGAAGCCATTGCCGACCTCAAGCCGAAGTTCATGCGTTTCCCCGGCGGCTGTCTGGTGCACGGTCCCGGCATCCGCCATTTCTACGATTGGAAAAAGACGGTCGGCCCGCTCGAAACCCGCAAAGCCGAACGCAATTCCTGGGGTTATCACCAGACCTACGGACTCGGCTTTTTTGAGTTCTTCCAATTCTGCGAAGACATCGGCGCCAAGCCCCTGCCCGTGGTCTCGGCCGGGGTCTGTTGCCAGCACGCCGGCGACAGTCCCGGACGTGGTCAGGAAGGCCTCCCGCTGGACGAAATGGATGCCTACATCCAGGACGTCCTCGACCTGATCGAATGGGCCAATGGTCCCGCCGATTCCAAGTGGGGCGCGGTGCGCGCCGCCGCCGGACATCCGGAGCCGTTCGGATTGGTCTATCTCGGCGTGGGCAACGAAGACGCCATCACGCCGATCTTCGAGGAACGCTTCGTGATGATTCGCGACGCCATCGCCGCGCGTTATCCCGACATCGTCGTGATCGGCACCACGGGGCCGTTCGCTTCCGGCGAAGACTACGACAACGGCTGGGCGTTCGCCAAACGCATCGATCTCGAAATGGTCGACGAACATTACTACGTGCCGCCGGAATTTTTCTGGGAAAACCAGCAACGCTACGACGCCTACGATCGCGCCGGCCCCGCCGTCTATCTCGGCGAATACGCCGCCCACGAAAAGGACCGCCGCAACACCCTGCGTTCGGCCCTCGCCGAAGCCGCCGGTCTCGTCAGCTACGAACGCAACGCCGACCTCGTGCGCTTCGCTTCCTACGCCCCGCTGCTCGCCCGTCGCGGTCACACGCAATGGACGCCGGACCTGATCTACTTCGACGCAACCGATGTGTTTCTCACCCCGAATTATTTCACCCAGCAACTCTTCGGACAGCATGGCGGCGATCGCTATCACGATACCCGCGTGTCCGATCTCACTGATGGCGCCAAACTCGTGGCCTCCACGGTGAGCGATTCCGCCTCGGGCGAAGTCGTGATCAAGATCGTCAATGGCGACGACACCGCCGCTGCATTGGACGTCGTCCTCGCTGGCCTCGACGGCAACCGCACGTTCGCCGCCCGCCGCGCCGTCCTGACCGGCCCGAACGCCGACGCCGTCAACGCGGACGGTCAGCCGCCGGTCGTCCAACCGCGCGCCGATACGATGACGATTACCCCGACCTTCACCTACGACGCGCCCGCGCACTCGCTCACCGTCATCCGCTTCGCCCGCCCCTGACCACTTTTCAACTCACTCACGCATGCCCAAAACCACCCTCCCCGTTCTCACGCTCGCCGCCATGTTCATCGCCAACGGCTTGCCCGCAGCCGATCCGGTCGTGTTCGAAGATTTTGAATACACCGGCAACGACGCGATCTATGCCGCGCCGCTCCAGCCCGGCGAATACCGCAATCCCATCCTCGCCGGCTACTACCCGGACCCGAGCATCTGCCGCGTCGGTGACGATTATTACCTGATCAATTCCACCTTCGCGCACTTCCCTGGCATCCCGGTCTTCCACTCCAAGGACATGGTCAACTGGACCCAGATCAGCAACGCCATCAGCCGTCCCGACCAGTTGCCATTCGACAATCTCGGCATCACCCGCGGCATCTTCGCGCCCGCAATCAGTTATCACGACGGCCTCTTCTACATCGTCTGCACTCACGTCGACGCCGGCGGCAACTTCATCGTCACCGCCGAGGATCCGGCCGGCCCGTGGTCCGATCCCATCTGGCTCGAATTTGACGGCATCGATCCCTCCATCTTTTTCGACGAATCGACCGGCCGCGCCTGGATCGTCAACAATGGCAATCCGCCCGAAAACAAACCCCTCTATCAGGGCCATCGCGCCATCTGGATTCAGGAGTGGGACATTGCCGCCAAGAAACCCACCGGCCCGCGCAAGATCATCATCAACGGCGGCGTCGATCTGGCCCAGCAGCCGGTCTGGATCGAAGGCCCGCACATCTTCAAGCGCGGCGACTGGGATTATCTCAACTGCGCCGAAGGTGGCACCTCCGTCAACCATTCCCAGGTCATCTTCCGCAGTCGCCAGCCCGACGGCCCCTACGAGCCGTTCACCGCGCATC
>CBINJL010000417.1:0-3724 GCA_966250925.1 uncultured Opitutus sp.
GTCCTGGGGGTTGCCGACGATGTGACGTCCGGTGGTGTCCTTGACGAGCTCGATGGTAGCCCAGTCGGTGGGGTGCATTACGACACCGGTCGGTGGCAGTTCCGCGAGGAACGCCTGCAGCATGGCCAGACGGATGATGTTGCACTGGTCGTTGGTGACGTTGTGCAGCTCCGGCTCGTGGGGGAAGTAGTCGATCTTGACGGCGGAAAACGACGACCAGTCGAAGTGCAGGGCAACGTCGGCCTCGCGGCGGTGGGACGCGATGATGAGACCGTTGATTCCGCGCGTCTGCAGGATCTTGCTCATGCGCGTGTGGGTGAGGCCGGGTTCACCCATCCAGAAGTGTTCGAGGTTGAAGCCGAGCTCCTTCGACTTGGCCTGGGCGCCGGCGTAGAATTCGGGATGAGCGGTGACGTTTTGCCAGCCGAGGCGCGTGCTCCAATTGGTGAGGTAGGCGAGCGTCGGCGGATTGCGCCGGGCCATGACCTTGCCGCGATAGGCGACGAGCGCCTGCAGGACCGGATCGGGCTGGTAACCGAGTTCCTCGGCGATCTTTTGGATGCGCTTGCGGGTGCGCTCGGGCAGGCGCGGGTGATTGCGCAAAGCCAGAGACACGGTCGTGACGTGCACCTCGGCTTGTTTGGCAATGTCGGAGAGGGTAACGCGGCGGGGACTTTGGGACATCGTGGGGTAGAAGAAGCGTGTTCCTCTCACCACGTCGGCTTTTGCCGGGAAGTCAATTGTTAGTATGCGTGATCTGTTCCGACCGGGAAAGTGGTGGCGGGGCAACGACGCGCCACGCACTCGCGCCGCCGGCGGAAGCGTGGGTTTCATTACCATCGGGCAGGCGGACACGGACGGGCACGCCGGGGGGCGTTTCAATTCGCAGCTGCACGGTGCCCGCGTCGTCGCGTTGCCAGTCCACGGCGATGCGGCCGGCGGGGGTGGACACGGCGCCGCGCGCGGATGAGGTGCATTCGAAGTGCGGGGCGATGCGGATGGCGGTCCAGCCGGGTTGGTCGGGGCGGATGCCGAGCACGGCGGCAAAAAAATCGTGCACCATCCAGCTCGACCAGGCGTGGCAATCGCTGCGACTCGGGTCGACCTGTTCCTGCCAGGTGGTCAGGCCGTTGGTGGCCATCTCGCGCCACGGCGCCAGCACCACGGGAAACAGCGTCTCAAAGCGGTCGAGATGTTCCATGGCGCGGGCGAGCAGGAAACGTTGCGCGAGCGACATCGGCACCAGGCTCGGGTCGGTGATCAGGCGATCTGCGAGGCGCGCACATTGGGCGGCATCGGCGGCGCCGCAGATTACGGCCATGACCTGGGCGTGTTGGGACCAGGAGGTTTGTTCACAGGCGGGGCCTTCGCGGAAGAGGCCGGCAGATTCCGACCAAGCGTGCCGATGGATGGCCGTGCGCAACCGGTTCGCGAGGGCGGTCCAGCGGGCGGCGTCGGCCGGATGATCGGCGGCGGCGTGAAGCTCCGCGCCGAGATCGAGCGCGTGGGCGAACAGGCCCGTGAGCACGGTCGATCCGGCCGGGGAGCGCGCCACCGGCGGCACGCCCTGATGCCAGCCGTGTCCCGAAACCCAATCGACCCAGGCCCACGGTTCGAGCGCTCCGACGAAGTGCTCCGCGGTGAGGTGGCGGCGGAAGTAGCCGAGCACGGCGTCGATGACCGGCAGGCAGGAGCGCACCAGCGGGAGGCCGCCTGCGCCGGTCCATTGCCAGTAGTCGTGCACCATCGCGACCCAGTGCAGCGAAAACGGCGGAATGATCTGACGCGGGCGCGAAGGCGCCCGGCCGGCGGTGAGGCCCTCGGGGCCGAACGAGTCGCGAAACAGGATCAGGCAACGTTCCGTCAGTCGCGTGTCGTTGGCCAGGTAGTGGTTGCACAGCGCCTGCAGGCGCGCGTCGTAAACGTAGTTGAGCTGCTCGAAATACGGGCAGTCCTCATAGGTCTCGTGGGCGCAGAGTCGGAGCGTGCGCAGACTGATTTCCCACCAACGGGCGATGTCGGGTTCAGCGCAGGAAAACTCGGCGTCATAAGAAAATGGATACGCCGTGAACCGGTGCCGTGCCGTTGCCAGCGTCACCGCTTCGGGACCGGGCATGATCCCGATCTTCACCAAGCGAAACGTGCGCCAGTGAAACGGTTCGAAGGTCCACGTGTCGCCGGGCAACACGAGTTCATCGCGCACGCCGTGCGGTTCGCCGGTGGCGAGATCGGCGCGCGGGCCGGTCTTGATCCAGACGCGACCCGCGGTGGTGTCCTGCCAATGGCCGAGCGCTTCGGCGTAGGTGACGTGAACCTCGCGCCCGGCGCCGCCGCAGAATTCCAGCAGCGGATAACTCGTGGTCATGACGCCGGCATCGAGCCAGAGTTCGCCGCCGGTTCCGGCCGGCAGGGTCCACGGCAGGGAAACCGGCCGGCGGTTTTCCCACGCGGCGACGAATTCGCGATCGGTTTCCTCCAGCGCCGGCAGGCTGCGCGGGACTAGCCGGCGCAACGGTTCGATGCCCCAGCCGGGCGAGTTGGTGGCGGGACCGCAGGCGACGGCGGGCAACCAGGCGGCGGAATCGGTCGCGATCTCGCGCCACTGCGTGGGCCGGCGCGCGGGGTCGACGCGATCAAGGCGGCCGAGAAACTCCTCCGCGTTGCCAAATTTGGGCGCGTTGTTGGGACGCACCGAATCGTCGGGCAACACCCGCCAGGTGCCCGGCGTGTTGAGTTCGCCGTCGGACGGTGCCACGGCGTCGGAGCGATCAAGTTCCTGCACCCACCAGCCGGGCCAGGCGGAATGAATCTCGGCCACGGGCGTGTTGTCGCCCATCCAGCGCACCTCGGCCGCGAGCACATTGCGGCCGGGGCACAGGAAGGGCGCGAGGTCGTAGATCTCAGCCTGATAATCGGTGAGGGTGCCGCGCAACGGACCGCGGCCGAGGCGACGACCGTTGAGCCAGAGCACATAACGGTTGTCTGCCGAGACGGCGATGCGGCGTCGCTCCGGCACCTGGGTGATCTCGAATTCCCGGCGAAACAGCGCCACGGCAAACGCCTGTCCCGGCGCGTTGCGGTGCCAGCAGAATTGCGCGACCAGCGGCATCCCGAAGCTCAGTGGGGAAGGGAAGACGGAGGAGGCGGGAGGCACAGCTGAGCGAAAACGTGAAGGCGAAAGCGGGCGCGAGGGCAAGGAGTGGGGTGGCCCGGGGCGACCCGTGAGGCGCGCCGATGGAGGCGGGCCGGGGCGGGGGAGACAAATTTCAACGGGCTCATCCCGGTGAATCGCGGCGCTGGCAACATCCGCGGTGAGGCACGGAGGCTCATCGGGATGAATTTCGCCGGGCTGGTTGGGGTTTGGCGCGGCGGCAGGTTGGCTTCACCCCGATTCGTGTGGGCAGGGCCGACAGCGTTGCCAGCACGGATTTTAGACAAATCGTGAGTGCTTTATTTTACCCCGCCGTGAAGTCGATTTTCGCCCGCCGTTTTCCTGGTCGTTGCTCGTTGGCGCGGCAGTTTTGTTGCGAAAGGTCGCGGCGTTGAAGCACGAGGCGGGGAACGCTCGCGGTGCAGGCTGGCCGATCGTCACCGGACGCCGCCGAGTGCCGTGGACCTGGGTGGCGGTGTTGTCACTGCCGTGGGCTTCGACGGTGTATTTCGACCTCATCTCGAACGTGGCGATCACGTTCAAGCTGCGGGAGTTTGTGAGCGTGCCGGTGCT
>CBINJL010000418.1:0-3723 GCA_966250925.1 uncultured Opitutus sp.
GGCGGAGCTCGGGTGCGATGTCGGATTTCAACGCAAGGCGAGCCTCCTCGTGGCCAGTGCCAAGTCGCACCAGCCGCGGTTGCGCCGCGAATATGAGGCGCGCCGCCGGGCGGGATTCACCGTGCACTGGCTCGACCGGGCGGCGCTCCGGGAACGCTCGTCGCTGCCGCAGTGCGCCGGACTCCTCACCTCGCGCAACGACGCCGCGCAGGTCGACGCCTATGCCTTTGCCCATGCCTTGCTGGCTCGCGCCGTGCGCGCCGGTGCGGAGGTTTTCGATCGCACGGCGGTGGTCGCATGCCGACGTGCGCGCGGCAGCCACGTGCTGCGGACTGATCGCGGTCCCGCTGTGCGGGCGCGTTGCGTGGTGGTGGCGACGGGTTACGAGGCCGGGCCGTTTCTGCCCCGCGCGGTGATGAAGCTGAATTCGACCTACGCACTGGTTACTCCGCCCCTGGCCCAACGGCCGGGATTACCGCCGGGAGAGCCGCTGATTTGGGAAACCCGCCAACCATATTGTTATCTGCGGACGACGCGCGACGGACGTCTCCTCGTCGGCGGTTTCGACGATCCGTTTCGTGACCCCGACGAACGCGCCGAAGCGTTACCGCGGAAAACGCGTCTGCTCGAAAACACCCTGCGGCGCTGGTTTCCCGACCTGGCCGGCATCGAAGCCGACTGGGCATGGGCGGGCACATTTGCGGAAACCCCCGACGGCCTGCCGTTCATCGGCGAGCATTCGCAACGTCCCGGCTATTGGTTTGCGCTCGGTTACGGCGGCAACGGCATCACATACAGCGAAATCGCCGCCCGACTCCTGCAGCAACGCTTGGATGGAAATCCCGATCGCACCAGCGAACACCGCTACCGCTTTGGTCGCGTTTAACGCGGCAATTCGTCGGTGGCGGGCGGGAGTTCGAACCAGATAACGGTGCCGCCTGCCGGCGCCGGGAGCAGTCCGACGCGGCCGCCTTGAAGCGTGGCCAGACGTTCGACGATGGTGAGGCCCCAGCCGCGACCGTCGTGCGGGGTGCGGCGATGAAACGGCACGATCGGGCGTTGGGGATCGAGGCCGCTGCCATTGTCGCGAAAGGCAAATCGCACCCGATCGTTTTCGGTGGAAACTGCCACCGTGATCGCGACGCCGGCGGGATTGTGGCGCAGGGCGTTGTCCACGATTTCCTCGATCATGCGCAGCAGCCACTTGGTCACGCCGCGCACGGGGGGCGCCTGTTCCGGCCAAGTCACCTGCGCCCGGGCGGCGGCGATGCGCGATTCGAGCATGTCGCGCGCCTGCCACAGGGCGTCGATCACATCGATGCGTTCGCGCGGCGGCGGCTGCGTGGTGGCCGTGAGCAGGAAGCTCATGCGCAACAGGAGTTGTTTCAACTCGTCGCTGCTGGTGGCGATGGATTCGACCAACTCGCGATCTTCCGGCGCGAGCGGAATGGATTCGTCGCGGAGCAGACCGACCGTGGTGATCACTGCGCCGAGTGGCGTCATGAAGTCGTGGGCAAAGCGGCGTCCCACCGTGCGCAGGTCCTCTGTTCTGCGGCGGGCGAGCCGGGCCAGGCGGAGAATCTCCGCCGCGGCGGCCGGGGAAGTGTCGGCGCTCCAGAAAAAGTGGGGCGCAGGCTCAACGGTAGAAACCGGCAGGTTCCAGCCGCCCACCAGCGCAGGGCGTTCACGCAAGGCCGGCACGAAATTTGGTTCGGTTGTGATGATGATCTCTTCGCGATCCGCAGCTTCGGAGGGGGGCAGTGCGGCAAGCGTTTCGCAATGGGCAATACGATCCGCCGCAACACCACACTGTTGCAACCAGGCTGCGAGCGGGGTGAGTGCCGCGGCGGGACCGATGAGCTGGAAGGGACCGACGGCGGGCAAAGTCAGGGGCGACACGTCATGTTGTGAACCAATTCCGGCGGCGTGAAGCAATGCCGCGTTGGACCGAGACCGCGGAAATTGTTAGTGATCCGACGCTTCGCCATGTGGGCTCACATCTGGCTGCGCAGGAGCGTGGCGGCGCGGCCGAGCAGGCGCTCGGAGAGCGGACGCCGTTTCCAAGTCGCGAGATCGATGCGGCGGGAGACGGCGAGGTCCTGGTCGAAGTCGCGATGCAGATCGGCGGCGAGACGCGGATCGTCGATTTGGAGGTTCGACTCGTCGTTGAGCCGAAACGAGCGCTGGTCGATGTTGGCCGAACCGACCGCGGCCCAGGTGTCGTCGATCAGCAGCACCTTCACGTGCAGCATGGTGGGTTGGTATTCGTGCAACTCGATGCCGGCGGCGAGCAGTTCGCGCCAGAGCGCACGGCTGGCCCAGCGGATGAGGCGGGCGTCGGTGTGTTGTCCTGTCACCAGAATCTGAATACGCACGCCGCGCTTGGCGGCGGCGACGAGGCTGCGCCGGGCGAGGCGGTCGGGCACGAAGTAGGGGGTGGCGATGCGGATGCGGCGCCGGGCCGCGCCGAGCGCGAGCAGAAACGCGAGCCGGGCGTTTTCGCTGCCTTCGTCGGGCGAGCTGAGAAACACGTGGCCGGGCGCGCCGTCGGGCAACGGTGGCAGCGGCGGAAACCAATCGTCGCCCAGCTCGACCTTGCCGGTGGTGCGAATCCAATTGGACATGAACGCCGATTGCAGTTGCCCGACGGCAGGGCCTTCGAGGCGGAAGTGCGAGTCGCGCCAATGTTCGGGGTCTTCCGCGTCGCCGGTCCATTTGTCGGCGATGCCGACGCCCCCAGTGAACCCGACGCGGCCGTCGACCACGAGGATCTTGCGATGGGTGCGGTGGTTGAGTCGCGACGGGTGGCGCCAGTTCGGTTTGTGAAAACGGCGCACCTCGCAGCCGGCCGCGCGCATGGCTTCGACCAGTTCGTCATCCATCGGCAACGAGCCCACCCAGTCGAGCAGCACTCGCACCTGCACCCCGGCGCGGGCGCGTTGTTGGAGGATCTCGGCAAACTGTCGGCCGGTGTCTCCGGACCAGTAGATGTAGGTCTCGAAACAGATCGAAGTGCGTGCGGCCGCCAGGGCGTCGAGCATGGCGGGAAAAATCTCGTCGCCGTTGCGCAGGCGGGTGACGCGATTGCCGGCGCAAAACGGCATGCCGAGCACCGCGCCCATCGAGCGCGCAAACGCCGGTTCATCGACCGGCGGCACGTCTTCAACGTGATGACAAAGGTGTTTTGCGTCGCGACCGCGGGCGATCAACCAGCCGAGGACCCCGGCAACCAGGACGCCGCACAGGATGAGTCCGGTGGTCATGGGGCGGCTAGGTCGCGGCGAGAGGGCGGCGGATTACGCCAGACCCATGCGCTTGCGCTTGCGGTAGAGGGTGGCGGTGTCGATGCCCAGCGTCTTGGCCGCCTGATCGAGGCTCTTGCTCTTGGCAATAATCCGCCGGATGTGCTCCTGCTCGAGCTCGTCGATCGAGACGGGATGGCCGGGACGCAGCGATGTTTCCTCGCGATCGTTGAACTCCTCGGGGAAGTCGCTGGCTTCGATCTCGTTGCTCTGGGAGAGGATGACGGCGCGCTCGATGGCGTTGCGCAACTCGCGCAGATTGCCCGGCCAAGTGTAGTCGACGATGGCGGTGCGGGCGGGATCGGAGAAACGCATGCCGCCGCGGCCCTGTTCGCGGGCGAAGTGTTCGAGGTAGTTCTGAGCCAGCGGCAGCAGATCAGCCGGACGATCAGCGAGCGGCGGCATTTCCACCGCGATCACT
>CBINJL010000419.1:0-3704 GCA_966250925.1 uncultured Opitutus sp.
GCCGGGAGTGACGGGCAATTGGACGATGATGTGCGACGCCGAATTCGGGGCGTTGCCCAACCAACTCTGGCTCTCGGTCGCCCGGAATGTTCCCGGTCAGATCTCGGGCTACGCGATGGTCTGGGATGCCGCGGCTCCTGAAAGCGAGGCGGTCACGCTACATCGCGCGACCGCCGCCGGTCCCGGCGCCGCGCTCACCGTGCCGGTGCCCAGCGGCTACAATCCCGAGGTCACCGATCCCGAAGCCCAGACGATGGCGCGCTTCCAGCTCAGTTGGGACGCACCCACGCGAACGCTGTATCTTTGGGCCGGCCAACGGCTGTTGGCGCAGGCCGCGATCACGACCAACGTGCAGTCGGATTTCGACACCGTTCTGGTCGGCGGCCTCGGCGAGGTGTATTTTGACAACCTGGTCCTGTTGGGCGACGCCGCGCCGCGTCCGTCACTGATCGCCGGCGCCTACAATTTTGTCACCGATGGCGGCGCCGTGCCCGACGGTGTGACCGACAACGGACCGGCGCTGGCCGCCGCCCTCGCCGCCGCCAACGCACAGGGCCGGCCGCTCTACGTGCCGCCCGGCGTTTACGCGTATTCGGGAAACCAATACCTGCACCACGGTCGCATGTTCGGCCACGGCTACAACAGCGTGCTCAAGGCGCTTGATCCGCTCCAGCGCATGATCCGCCTCACCGGCAACGGCGGGAGCATCGGCGGGCTGCGGCTGATTTCCGATGGCAACGAGAGCGACACCACGCCGAATTCGGCCGCGATCTCGCTGCATCAGGCCACCAATTTTGTGGTCGGTGGCCTCTACATTGAAGGCACCGCGAGCGCCGGCATCATCGCCCACTCCGGCGCGTCCTCCGCCGGCGCGATCACCGACTGCTGGATCGACGACACGCGGTCGAACAACATTCACCTGACCTCCGGGGCGCATGACATTGCGGTGGTGAACAACCGGTTCGGCGAGGCCATCACCGGAGCGCCACTGGCGATCGTGACCTATGCCGCGCAGCCGACGGACTGCCGCGACCTGTTGATTTCGCACAACGACTTCTTCGGCAGCACGCGCGGTTACATGTCGTTTGGGGGCACGGGCCTGACGTTCAGCCACAATCAAATGCGCGACATCTATCTGCCGCCGATCGAGGTGCGTCCGGAAGCAGGCGGGCCCACCGCCGGCAGCAACATCCGCATCTCCGGCAACGACGTTTACGACTCGCTCAGTTGGCACCAGCGCTTCTGGGAGCAGGGTGAGTTCGGCCTGATCAGTGCCTACGGTGCGGACGATCTCGAAATCAGCGGCAACCTGCTGGCATCGGTCATCCAGGCGACGATTCACATCGAGGACAGCAGCCAGGTGCTGATCGAACACAATACCCTGTTTCCCGGCTCCGAGACCGGCATCGAATTCTGGCGCGCGGCGAGCGACGTGACGATTGCGCGCAACCATTTTCCGTTCATGCCGTTTGCCGCCATCCGCTTCCATCGCATGGAGACGGCGGCGGGCGCACTGGTGATCGACAGCAACACGTTTCACGAGTCGATGATCAACTTTCCGACCGACCTCGACATCGTCCACGTCGCGGCGGTCGACGGCGATGCGACCTGGTCGTCAGTGCAGGCGACCAACAACATCTGGACGCATCCCAACATCGGCCACATCGACCTCTTCATGGAGATCCACCATCCCGGCGCGGTCGTCTCGGGCAACGATCCGTCGACCCACATTTACGTCGGTCCCTGATCGGAGGAGGGCGGCTGAAGCTAACTTTGCGTGCTTTGCGGCCTCTGCGGTCTTTGCGTTAAACATCAACTGCGGAACATCGGTTCATCAGCGGGCGGCATGCAGTTTAACCACTGATGGACACGGATAAACACTGATAGGAAGGCGTTGTTGTCAGCACTGCATGAGCGGTCGGTGTTATCCTGAATTCCGCAGTTTAACCGCAGAGGGCAGAGAGATCACAGAGTGAGATACTGCCAAACCCACCGCGTCTCGAATTCACCAGTTGGGTGAGCGCTTGCGCAGTTGTTGCTATCTCCTTACCGCCTTTCTTTGCGCGCTTTGCGCGTCTTTGCGTTCTTTGCGTTAAATATCAACTGCGGAATATAGGGTTATTTTGGATCAGTGTTACTCAGTGTTCATCAGTGGTTAACCGCCTCGTTTTTTGTCTTGGAGCAGGGATGACAGATTCACTCGGCGATCGCGGTGAAGTCGGCGGTTGAACTGCGTCGAGCAGGATGAACACAACAACGCCGGCGATCCCGAGGAATCGCCGGCGTCATGAGGATTTGGATACGCAGGGGCGTTATTGCGCGTCGTAGATTTCGATCATGCCCTGGCCGGTGGGGCGACCGCCATAGCTCAGGCCCACCAACTGCACGGTGTAGGCGCCGGGATTGAGCGTGACGACCAACGCGGAGTCCAGGTTGCTGGAAAGGGCGAAGGCGCCGACTTGTTGGGCGTAGGATGCGGCTGGCGAAGTCGGGCTGCCGCCCCAGTCGTCGTTGCTGTCGATCACGGCCTGACTGGAGTTGTAGAGCGTGATTTTCGGATCAGTCAGGGCACCGGCGACGCCGAAGTTGCCCAGCGTCGGGCCGATGCCGCGGATGAGCACGCGCAGCGGCTGGGTCCCGCCGATGACAAAGCCGGCGGTGATGCCACCGCTGCCCACGTGGGTGCGGGTGGACAGGTTGCTCAGGCGCCCGGCGGCAGTTTGCGCTTCGGCATCATAAACCTCCACCAACACCTCGCCGGCGCGGGAGATGTAGTCAGTGGCGTGAATGGTGTAGGGGCCGGCCGAAAGGTTGGACTGCAACGCCGCGTCGCGCGAACCGGCATTGAGCGCGAAGGCGCCGAGTTGGTTGGCGAGGGTGGCAACCGTGGCGTCGGACCAGTCGTCGTTGCGAGCGATCCGGGTGCCAGGCCGATCGTAAACGTCGATGATCGGATCGGGCAGGGTGCCGCCGACACCGAAGCTGGCCAGCGTCGGGCCGATGCCGCGCATGAGCAGGGACTTGCTGCCACCGGTGGTGGCGAAGCCGACGATCAACGTTCCGGCGGTGCCGCCGGTTTGGGCCCGAACCGAGAGATTGCTCAGGCGCGGACGCGCCGGTGGCGGAGCTGCGGCGAAACTGACTGCCAGGGAGTAGTTGCCGGTGGAGGAGCCGTAGCCTTTGACCTCGATGTAGTAGGTGCCGGCGGCGAGACCGCTTTGGGTGAACTGGAAATTCGTGCCCGGGCCGCCGTCGTCATTGGAAATCAATTCCGTGCCGGCGCTGTTGAGCAGCCGACCGACCGTGTCGAGTGAACCGCTGGTGCTGGCGGTCAGTGTGCCGGCCTGGCTGAGCACCACGCGGAAGTAGTCGAGATCACCCGAACTGTTGATCTGACCGGAGGTATTGCTGTTGAAGGAGACGGCCGTGGCCGCGCCAGGGGTGTTGCCATGATCGTCGGTCGTGCCACCGCCGCCCCCTCCGCCACCACCACCGGAGCCGCTGAAGCTCACCGCGAGGGTGTAGCTGCCGGTGGAGGAGCCGTAGGCTTTGACCTCAATGTAGTAGGTGCCGGCGGCAAGGCCGCTCCGGGAGAACTGGAAGTTCGTGCTCGAGCCGCTGTCATCATCAGAGGTCAATTCTGTCCCACCGCTGTTGAGCAGCCGACCGACCGTGTCGAGTGAACCGCTGGTGCTGGCGGTCAG
>CBINJL010000420.1:0-3681 GCA_966250925.1 uncultured Opitutus sp.
CACGATGGGAGCGACGGACAGAGCGGACTATTCCTCGAACCGTTTCGCATCGCGCCGGGGCCATTACACGGGTTGGACCACCGCCCGCGGCAACCGCAAATGCAGAGGCCGCGCCCCGACTCGCGGCGCACCCGGCCAGCATTGGGTTTCGTAATCAAGCATGACCCATTCCGGGCCGACCCGCACGCGGCTGATGCTGCGCGTGGAGGCGTCGCCGCGACTCATGTTGACCGACCAGGCTCCGGCCGTGGTGTCATGGCTGTGATGATACGCCTGCAGCGCCGCTTCGTCGCCGCGACGTGGAAACGCCTGCCGACGCCACGCGCAAACCGCTTCGGGGCGGTGCGACGAGGAAGTGAGCGGAGGCGTCACCCGGTTGCCCTGGGTAACTCGGCGAACCGCGCCATCCCAATGCAGGCGCATCGTCGCACCGGTCGGGTCGATGGCAAAAAACTCAAAGGGTGGCGTGCGCTCCAACACCTCCGCCTGCACCTGCTCCAAGGCGACCCGGGCAGTGGACGCACCCGCCGCCAGCGGCACCAACCGGCCGCGACTCTCGCGATTGCCCGAGGTCGGCTCCCGCCACGGCGACGCATAGTCATTGAGCAATGCGGCCGTCACCCCGTGAGTGTTGACCATCAACCAGGTCCCGCCGCTGTCGGGATCACTCGGCGCGAGCCAACGGGCTTCGCCGGCGCGACATTCCACCGGAGGCAATTCCGCCGCCCGCGTGTGCCGCTCGTCGCGATTGAACCAAAGCGTGTAGGCGTCCTCGCCCGCCAGCCAACTCAACGTGCACATGCCGCGCTCCGGGTTTGGAGATGTTTTAAGGTCGACGGCGCAAAACCGAAATCAGCCGGCGGCATCACGCCCTGAGCCTGCGCCACCAAGGCGATGAGCGCATAGTGATGCACGGTGTGGCTGATCGAAAACTCCAACTCCCGTCCGAACGACGTGGCCATGCGTTCTCCCGACGCCGACTCGGCGAAGACACTCAACGGACGATCCTCGCCGTTTGTTTCCGCCAGGCCGCGCAGACCGGTTTCGATTTCCTCGATCGCCGTCATCGCCGCATCCGCCCCCTGCTCGATGCGCACATCGCGCGCCCGGTTTTCGTAGTCGATCTCGCGGGTCGAAAGCGCGTGCAGCAACGCCTGATAATGCTCAATCACATGGCGAAAATGGCCGCCGGCGGAAGCGTTGAAACACTGCGGCACGCGGGCGGCATAACGGTCATTGCCCAACTGCCTGATCAGATCGCGCCCCTGCGCCAGCAATGCGAGATTCACCTGCGCGGCGGCAGGAACAACGGTGGACGAAGACACGGGCTGAGGCGAGTGCATCGCGTTATCGGAGCCGAGCTGAAGAAAATTATTCCGGCGTCCGTCAGCAAAATGTCACATCCCGGCGGCGGCGTGACCAACGACCTATTCCCGCCGCGCCGCGCTTCTGCTAAGCTACGCTGCAATGGGCAGTCTGAACCGCTTCAACCGCGACGGCGAATTGTATGGCATGCTGGCGTTTGCCGGCACCGGCATCGGCGCGTTCAGCACCTACGTTTTTGCCACCCGCCTGAGCGGTGAGCCCTGGCAGGTTGCGGTGACCTTCGTGCTCGGCGGGGCGTTCATCGTCGCCGGGGTGTTGTCCAGTCGCCTTCACGACGAGGATCGTCCCGCCTCCTGCTGGCGCTACTGTCTCGTCCAGGCGGCGCTCGGTTTGGGCGCGGTGTATTGCAGTCCGGCCAAGGGGTTTTTTGCCATCCTCCTGCTCCCACTCGCCAGCCAGGCGATCTTCATCTTTTCGTGGCCGGTTTCACTGGCCTGGGGAGTAACGCTCTACCTGGTGTCGAGCCTGCTCTATTTTCCCCGCTGGGGCTGGCCCGGTTTTGCCGAAGCGCTCATCTCCTACTCGCCCGCCTATCTCTTCACGATGGTGTTTTCCTACGTCACTCGTCAGGCATTGCGGGCCCGCGAGTGTGCGCTCGCACTTTCCACCGAACTGGAAAACGCCAACGCCAAACTTCGCGCCCAGGCCGAACAGGCCGAAGAACTTGCCACCACGCGCGAACGCAATCGCCTCGCCCGTGAAATCCACGACGGCGTGGGCCATTATCTGACCGTGATCAATGTCCAGCTCGAGGCCGCGCGCAGCGTGTGGGAACGCGATCCGAACCGGGCCGTCCTCGCGTTGGATCGCGCCGTCCGGCTCAGTCGCGACGCGCTCGACGACGTGCGCCGCTCCGTCGGCAGTCTGCGTGCCGATGAGCACCGACTGCCGCTGCGCGACACGCTGCAAACGCTCGTGGCCGACGCCGGTTTGCCCGTGGCGTTGAACGTTGTCGGCGTGCCATGTCCGCTGCGCCCGGCCGTCGAACACGCCCTGTTTCGCGCCGCCCAGGAAGGGTTGACCAACGTCCGCAAACACGCCGCCGCCAGCCAGGCCGACCTGCGGATCGATTTCAGTGATCCGCAACGCGTGCGACTCACCATCCGCGACGATGGTCGCGGCGCGCGCGAATCCTCCGGCGAAGGCTACGGGCTGCGTGGGATGCGCGAGCGTATCGACCTGCTCGGTGGCACGGTCCGCGCGGGTTCCGGCGAGGGCGGAGGATTCGAACTGCTGGTGGAGATTCCGGCATGACTCCGCTGCCCATCCGCATCCTGCTGGTCGACGATCAGGCGCTCTTTCGCGAAGGCCTGCGCATCCTGCTCGAACAAGAAGCCACGCTCGAAATCGTCGGTGAAGCCGGCGACGGCGAACAGGCGATCGCCGCGGCGCGTTTTCATTGTCCCGACATCGTGCTGATGGATTTGCGCATGCCGCGCCTCAATGGTGTCGAGGCGACGCGACGCATCGTTTCCGAGCTGCCGCAGACCCGCGTCATCGTGCTCACCACTTTCGAAGACGACGACGAGGTTTATGAAGCGCTCAGCGCCGGCGCCGCCGGCTATTTGCTCAAGGCCTCACCGCCACAACGCGTCGTGCAGGCGATCCAACTGGCGGCGCGCGGCCAGTCGTTTCTTGAACCATCCGTCACCGCGAAATTGTTGCAGCATTTCTCGCGACTCGCCGGCGACGAAACCCGCCGCACCTCCCCGCCGCCGCTGGCCGAACCGTTGTCGGGCCGCGAACTCGATGTGCTCAAGCAGCTCGCCGCCGGTCGCAGCAACAAGGAAATCGCCGGCAAACTCGGCATCGCCGAAGGCACGGTGAAAAACCACATGAGCAACGTGCTCGGAAAACTCGGGGCGCTCGACCGCACCCAGGCCGCCCTCCGCGCCCGCGACCTGGGATTGATCTGAGGTTTCCCACCTCCACCCAGCGACCGTCCTGCCGGTTTTAACGCAAAGACGCGGGGACAACAAAGGGTGCAAGGCAATATCGCTTCGCTGTGGGCTGAGCACGCTCGGTCCTGTATTTCCTGTGATTACGCTACGATTTGAAACGCCCTATTTATCCGTTCCCACCAGCGCCGCCACACGCTGCGCCATGCCGGCATCGACCACTCTCCGCCAACCGTCGGCACCACGAAAAAACGTCAGGTCCTCCGTCCGCCACTGCGATTCGCTTTCGAATTTGAAGGCGACGCGCTGAGTCGCCCAATCCGATTGTTCATAGCGAGTCGACTCGATGGTGAACTGCTCGATCCGGGTTGGCTCGCCTTTAGCCTTTTCACCCGTC
>CBINJL010000421.1:0-3664 GCA_966250925.1 uncultured Opitutus sp.
ATTCGGCTCAGTCAGGCAGCGACTTAGCGGTAGCGATAGAGTTTGATGCGCTGGATGTCGAACCGGCCGGGTTCGAGGCGAAGGTGGCGACCCTGGTGGGTCTGGTCGCCGTTGAGCCAGCTAACGTTGATCCAGTTACCGTCGGCGTCGTAGCGACCGGTTTCGCACTCGAGGATGCCGATGCGTTCGCCGGGATTTTCCGAGTGAAACGTCACGCGGGCGCCGGTGCCGGCGAAAACAAATTCATCCGGGCCGGTGGCGATGACCAGGCCGCCGGCCGGCAAACGGGCGGTGCCGCGGGCATCGCCGGATTCGTTGATCACGCCGTCGGCCAGCGCAGGCGCGGTGGTGCGTTCGTAGGTGACTTCGAGGATCACCTCATTGAGGCGCAGGCGGTGCGGCGCGCGTTGTTCGGCCGGCGTCGGCGGAAGCAAGCCGCGCATCGTGCCGCGTCCCGCATGCGCGGTGATCAGCGGAGTGAGCTGACGAATGACGTCGTAGCTTTCGCGCAGCAGTCGGGCCGCATGGCCATCGATCGCTTCGATGCCAAACGGCGAAAAGCCGAGCGCGGAGTGCTCGCCGAATGCGTAGAGGGCGTTGACCGCAGCGTCGGGGTTGCGCAGGGCTTCGGGCACCAGGAGCGGATTTCCGACACGATGATAAAGTCCGGCCCAGTGGGCGAATTCAGGGAAGTAGATGTCGGGCGAATAGATGTCCACGTCCGGAGCGGCCGCCCGCCAGACGTTGATGAGATGCGGCAACGGGCCGGCGCTGACGTATTGGCCGGGTTCATACAACGTGCGAATCAGGGCGGCGTTGACCAAGAACGGCAGGTCATGCTCGGCGCGGCCTGCGGCGGCCAGTTCCTGCACGTAGGCGGCGAAATGCCATGCCATAAAAATCTCTTCACTGTGCGGCGCGGGGCCGAACACTTCGGTCCAGGTGCCGGTGGAACGGTGGCCGTGTGCTTCCCAGAGCTGGGCAAACTCCGGCACGAGCGTTCCGGCGTCGGCCTGGGCGGCGAGCGAAGCGGTGAGGGCGGCGGGCACAGGAGCGGCCCAGGCGGTGTTGGCGAGGTCAGCGTGGTCGCGGGCGTCGGGAATCATCCCGATCTCGTTTTCGATCTGCACCATGATCACGGTGTGGCGATCACGGTCGATCTCGTGCAGGTGGCGCATGAAGGCGACGAAAGCCGCACGGTCCGCCGCCAGCACTGCGGGGCTGAACGGAGACAGGATTTCCAGCGCCCGACCCTCGCGATCGCGGGAGCGGGGGAAGCGCGCCGTGTCGGTCTTCACCCAATTGGGCGCGTAGCACGACATGCTGTTTTTCCAGGCGCCGAACCAGAGCAGCACCAGGCGCATTTCATGCGCACGCGCCTGTTCGATGAGGCCGTCGAGCAAGGTCCAGTCGAAGACGCCCTCCGCCGGTTCGCTGCGATCCCAATAGACCGGCGCGACCACGGTGTTGAGATTGAGGTCGGTCAGTTTCTCCCAAGTATGCGAGAGCGGGCCGAGGCCTCCGGCAACGGAATTACCGAGTTCGCCGCCGCGCATGAGGAACGGTTGGCCGTCCACGATCAGTTGGGCGTCGGAGCCTTGCCGGGCAAGGTGCGGCGCCTGGGCAAAGGCGGTGACCGCGAAACACGTGGGAAGCAGGACGGAGAGGAGTCGTTGTAACATGGCAGCGAGGAGGAAACACCCATGGGACGACGCGGGAGAGGTTTTCCGTTATAAAAAACTTCGCGCCGACAGGCCGGCAGCGGGGGAGTGGCAACAGCGGGAATATCGCCTCGCCCCTTGACCGCGGGAGAAGCCCGGCCGTGTAGTTCTGTCCGACCGCCTGCGGTTGGCAGAAAGCCTGTTCCCATGTCCATGCAGATAAAAGCCCGCGATCTCATCGCCGCCGGTTGGCACGAAGGCAAACGCCTTGGCGCGGCGCTGCGCCATGCGCGGGAGTTGGAGGCCGGCGGACTGCCACGCGCGGCCTTGCTGGCGCAGTTGGAGCAGACGTTTCCCAAACAGTTGATCGTTGCGCTGCCGCGAGCGGAGCCCGCACCGCTGGCAGAGGCGCTCGATGCCACGACCGAGGAGGAGATCACCAACCGCGATGCGGTGCGTGTCCGTATGGACGAATTGCTGCGCATGCCCGTGGTCCGGCGCGGCGCGGTGATGCCGGACGCCTGTCCGGTTGGCGGCGGGCCGGCCACGATTCCCGTTGGCGGCGTGATCGCGGTGGAAAACGCCATCATGCCCGGCGCCCACTCGGCCGACATCTGCTGCTCGATGTTCGCTTCGTTTTTCCCGGCCAATCATCCGGTGGGCGAGATGATGGACCATTTGCAGAAAGTGACGCACTTCGGCGCCGGCGGGCGTCCCCGCGGCGACCAGTGGGGCTCGGCCGTGTTGGAGCAACCGGTCTGGGATAATCCGTTTTTGTCGGGCCTGCGCAGTCGGGCGCAGGATTTTCTCGGCACGCAGGGTGACGGCAACCACTTCGCCTACGTCGGGCGTATCGACTTTTCGGAGACACAGCGCCGCGCCCTGGCCGCCGCCGGTTACGACGAGCTCGCGCATTGGATTGAGCGCCGGGACGGCGCCTTCAACGTGCTGGTCACGCATCACGGATCGCGTGGCCTTGGAGCCGACGTTTACAAGCGCGGCGCCAAGGCGGCGCAGCACTGGTGTCGCGACAACGCCAAGGGCATCCCGACCGCCGCGCAGTGGATTCCGGCCGACACGCCGGAAGGCGCGGCCTATTGGGACGCGTTGCAATACGTTGCCCGGTGGACGCGGGAAAACCACGCCCTGCTGCACGACGCCTTGTTGCGGCGGCTCGGCCAGCGGGCGCTGGTGCAGATCGGCAACGAGCACAACTTCGTGTGGCGGCGCGGCGACGTGTTTTATCACGGCAAAGGCGCCACGCCGGCATGGCGCGATGCGCAGGGTCGGCCGCTACTCGGCCTGATCCCGCTCAACATGGCGCGTGAAATCCTGCTGGTGCTCGGCGGCGACAACGAAGACTACCTGTCGTTTTGCCCGCACGGGGCCGGTCGCAATCGCTCGCGCACGTCCACGCTGGCCGCGTATCGCGATGCGGATGGCGAACTTGATCCCGGACGTGTGCGGCAGGCGCTGGCCGAAAGCACGGCCGATCTCGACATCCGCTGGTATTGCGGTGAGCCCGATTTGTCGGAGTCGCCGTTGGGCTACAAGGACGCGTCGAAGGTCAGGGCGCAGATCGACCATTATCGTCTCGCCACCGTGGTGGGTGAGATCCAGCCGCGCGGCTGCATCATGGCAGGCGACGCAGGCGAGGCGCCCTGGGAGCGCGCGCGTCGTCTGAAAAAGGCCGCACATAAGGCCGGGCGTCAGGCGAACGCGCAGGACGCTGCGGAGTTTTAACAGAAGGTAACGAAGGGAAACGAAGCCACTCCGCCGCGGGTTTTTCTCACAGGAGAAAACGGAGTGAAACAGAGCTACTCCGCTGCGGGCGCACGCCAGGTGCGCCCCTGCGGGTCTGCCTTCGTTCACTTTGTTGCCTTCTGTTAAATCCTTCAGGCTGACGGCTCTGTTGCCCTCTGTTTTCTCCTGTAAAATCAAATCCTCGCCGCGGATGCCGGCGCCGGCAGCGTGACCGTCGCGATGGCCGGAGCTGGCGCGCC
>CBINJL010000422.1:0-3659 GCA_966250925.1 uncultured Opitutus sp.
GACTTTTGCCAACGCCGAGGTGGCGGCGTTTTTGAATGAAAACTTCGTCTGCGTGCGGATCGATCGCGACATCGCTCCCGGACTCGCGGCCTACGGGCAACAGTGGCTCGCGGCCGACCAAAAACTTCCCGGTTGGCCGCTCAACCTCTGGTTCACGCCCGAGCTCGCGCCCATCGAAAGCGCCAGCTACCTGCCGCCGACCGAGGAATGGGGTCGCGAGGGCTTTATGGTTGTCGCCGGCCGCGTGGCCGAACACTGGCAAAACGATCCCGCGGCCGTCCGCCGCAGCGCCGCATCCACCACCCGCCTCATTGCCGACTACCTGCCGTTTGCCGCCGCACCGGTCGACGACCTCGACGCCGCCCTCGCCGCCGCCGCCGCGGATTGGCTCGCCCGGCTCGATGCGACCCGCGGCACGTTTGGCGATGCGCCACACCGCCTCGAACCGGAATTGCTGCGCTTTCTCATCGCCCGCGGCGGACAGCTCCGCGATGCCGCGCCCACCGCGCTCGGCCAACGTCTGGCCAGCGCGATTCGTGATCCGCTGGACGGAGGATTTTATCGCGCCACCGCCGATGCCGCCGGCTCCATTCCGGTGTTTCAAAAACGCCTCACCGACCAGGCCCGCATTGCCCTCGCCTGCCTCGATGCAACCGCCGTGTCGGACCGTCCCATTTTCGCCGCCGGCGCCCGCAGTGCCCTCGACTATGTCCTGCAACGTCTCGCCGCGTCCGACGGCACTTTTTATGTCGGAGAAAGCGCCATCACCCCCGAAGCCATTCGTGCCCAAACTTGGAGTTGGGATGAGTTGACCGCCGCGACCCGTGACGCCGAAGCCACCGCACTCGGCGCCAAGAAAGACGGCAACATCGATCCGGCCGAAGACCTCGAAGGCCACCACGCCGGTCGCAACATTCTGCACCGGTCGCCTGAAACCAAATTCGATGGCACCGCGTTGCGCGCCGCCCGCGATCAACGCGGCCGCACGTTGGAATCCACCGTTGCCACCGCCGGCGCGCATGGCCTGTTGCTCCATGCCCTCGTGCGGGCCCAACAGGCGGACCCCACCCGTGACTACGCCGATGCCATCGCGGCGCTCGAACGCACGCTGACCGACACCTTTCACGTCGATGCCGACACATTTACCCGCATCGCCGGCCGCCATGTGCCGCCGACGCCGGAAGACGAATTGTTGATCGCTCTCGGACGCAAAGATCGGGCTCGGATCGCCCGCACAGACGACGCGTTTTTCGATGCGGAATTCGCGCTCTATCGGGCTACGCGCGACGACGTGCTCGGCGTGCGTCCGCTCTGGTGGCAACCCGCCGCCGGTGATCTGCCGGGTCCGGCGATCTGGCGTCTCTTGCTGGGCGACGCGCCCGCCGGATTGGTTGCCGAAGTCGCCGCGCCGTTTGAAAATCCCGATACCCCGCCGCCCGGCGACGTGCTGCTCGCGCTGCAAACCACGCGGGAGTAGTAGGACGCCCTTCCTGTCCCTTCGCAGTGTCGCGGCGGTCCCGGCCCTCCCGGGCCGGGCTACCTGCGGCGTGGCTCTTCGTTTCTGCCAGGGTTTGAATCCAAATGGCAAACTACAGGGTTTCGCCGAGAGTGGGGATACCAGGGTAGTCAGGCTCCAGTTCGCGCACGCGGGCAAACGTCGCGCGCGCGGCCTCCGTGTTGCCGGTGTCGCGCTGGGCGAGGCCAAGTGCGAGCAACGTATCAACATCGTCGTCGATCCAGTCCGCCGCGGCCTGCAACAACGGCAGCGCTGCGGCAGCATCCCCGCGGGCCACCAGCATCGCACCGGTGTTGCGCCGGAGGACCCAGTCGTGCGGATTGCGCTGGAGTGATTCGCGGGCGCCGAGTTGCAACGCGGCCAGGCTTTGCGACTGCTGCAACAACTCCTGGCCGCGCTCGGCTCGTTCGGACCAGGCGAAGATGCGCTGGGCGTTGTCGGACTGGGCGGTGAACGGCGCGCGTTCAAAACGTCGCACCAGTTCCAAGGCGATCATGGTCTGCTCGTGCGCGTTGTAGCCGAGACGACGACGCGCTTCGGCTTCGCCAAACGGTTCGCCCACGTAACGGCTCACGCGTCCGCGTTCGACGAGATCGGCGGCGATGCGCGGGAACAGCGTGCGCGCGGCGACATAGGTGCCGTGGAAATTCAGGTGCACGTGCTCATAAAACAAATCGTCGCCCGGCACGCCGCCGGTCGCCGCGCGCGCCAGCTCGGTTTCCAGATCAACCAGTCCGCCGCGGGGCAGTGACGCCGCCACTTCGCGCACCGTCGCGTTGAGGCCGGAATCGGTGCGAAAACGCAATGTATCCAAATCCCGGGCACGCGTGAGCAGCTCAGCGGCGGCGCGGAAATCGCGGCGTTGCAGGGCGAGCCGGCCGAGACGAAAAACCAGTTCGGCGTGGGTGTCGTCGAGGTTCAGCGCGGCGCGATAATGGCGTTCGGCGACCAAGGCGTCGCCCGCCGCCAAGGCCGCGTCACCGGCGGCAAAGTGTTCCTGCCATTGGTCGCGCGCTTCGGCGGTGAGATCGGTGCGATGCGCGGATTGAAACGGCGCGAAGTCGCGCAGGTTGACCGGCGAGGTGCAGAGCAGTGGCGTGGCTCCGGCGTCGATTGCGGCGGCGGTGATCGCCCGCAGATTAGTGGCGAAGTGTGCGCGCACGGTGTCGAGCCGCGGATCGTCGGCGGCGAGGGTGTGTTCAAGAAACATGCCCATGCCGCCCCACTCCGCATCGTCTGCTTCCGCATCGGGCGTAGTCAGCGTCTGCACCGCCTGTCCGATCCGACTGCGCTGCCAGTGACGGGCGGCGGCAACGAGTGCCGGACTGCGTTGAAAGGCGGCGAACACATTGGCCGGACCGAAGGGGCCGATGACCTCGTTGTTGCCTTCGTAAATGACGAAGATGTCGGGCGCCTGCTCCGCGCAGTCGGCGGCGATGCCGCGCAGGACGTGGGAGTTGATCGCGGTCACGGCGGCGTTGACCACTTCGAATCGAATTTCCGGATACGCCGCCGCGAGCATCTGCTCCAGCATGCGGGCCAGCGAAAACGAAGGCTCGGGATCGCCCATCGCCGCCGAGCTGCCGAGAACAAAGATGCGGCAGGCTTCCGGCGCCTTTTCCACTGGCAGGCGCAACGGCCACGGGCGACGCGCGCGATTCTCACCAAAAAACGGCGCGGTCACCCAGCGGTTTTCGCGCAGGACGGACTCGCCGGTGAGCGTCGTGGCGGAGCGGAAAAAGTGCGGCGAATGGCCGCTGCCACTCGCACGCAACCCCAATTCCAAGGCACCGGTGGCGAACGTCAGCACGATCGCGGCGATGACGAGGCCGAAGAGAAATTTGCGCAACAGGGACGGAGAGCGGTCAGGCATGGCGAAGGCGGCGATCATTGGCCGGCGCGACACAAGGTCGAGCCCGGCACGGTTTGAATGGCCCACGAAACACACGAAAAGACACGAAAGTCGGCCGGAAATTCATAATCCAAAATTCCGCGGTTTCACTACCGAGTTATTATAGCTTCTTGCCGCTTTTCTTTGCGCGCTTTGCGGTCTCCGCGGTCTTTGCGTTAACTATCAATGCGGAACATAGGATAATCTCACCGCTGAACGCGGTATTCTTTTCGTGTCCTTTCGTGTGTTTCG
>CBINJL010000423.1:0-3658 GCA_966250925.1 uncultured Opitutus sp.
AGTGCAGCGCAGCCAGGCCGGCGCCCGGCGTTTCTTCTGCTTGTTCCAGAGCCGCAGCCCGAGCGCGAGTTTCTGAAACGCCACCCCGGCCAGCGCGGCCGCTGCGGCGACCAGCGGCGTGGCCACGTAAACCTGCCATTCGGGCGATCCGGCGCCGCGCAACGTGAAGGCCGGCTGTTCGCCGAGCAGGCCGTGAGCGACGAGCGCACCGACCACGGCGGCGAGCAGAATCGAGCCGAGCATGCGGCTGTTGAGGTCGCCGATGATTTCCTCCAGCACAAAGGTCACCGCGGCGATGGGCGTGTTGAATGCCGCGGCCAATCCGGCGGCGGCGCCGGCGGCGGTGGCGAGACGCCGTTTGTGTTTGGGCACGCCCATCACGCCGCCCAGTTCCGAGGATAGGCCGGCAGCGAGCTGCACCGAAGGACCTTCACGGCCGAGACTGTTGCCACCGCCCACGCTGAGCACGCCGGCGATGAACTTCACCCACACGACGCGAAACGGGATTTCGCCCATGTCCTTCCAGAAGGCCAGTTTGACCTGCGGAATCCCGGACCCGGCGGCGGCCGGACAAAACGCGCTCAGCAGCCAACCCGAGATCGCCGAACAGATGGCGATGATCAGAAAACTGCCGATCAGAAACGTGAGCGTGCTCTCGTGCGTGAGGTGTTGGATGCCGCTCTCGAACACGGTGTGAATCGCGATATGGAAGGCGACGGCGACGCCTCCCGCAGCAAGACCGTAGCAAACGGTCTGAACGATGCCCCGGGATTTTTCGGGCAATCGAGCCAGGGCGCGGGCGGGAAGATCGGTAATCACAACACTTACTTTCTGCGTTCAGCCGGTCGAAATACTCAACGGCTTATTCGGATGCCGGCCCATTCCGGCGCCATAAATCGGCCTGCAGGAGGCCGTGGTTAAAAGTCTTCCGGGCGGCCAACGCGAAGCCGACCGCCGTCAGTCTCGCATCGGGTGGGGTCAGGCAACGCGCTTCCAAACCGGTGGCGACCCGAAACGCGCCATACATCAACGCATGCACGGCGCGGGCACGCAGACGTTGCCAGCCCGGTTGCGGCGGCACGATGAAATCGGTGATGATCCATGCGGCCGTTGGTCGCGCCGCGGTGGCGAGCGTGGCGACGACGCGATCGAGCGAGGACGGCGAAAAACAATCGAGCACGCAATGGGTGACGATCGCATCCCACGCAGCCGTCGGCGCAGTCCAGTTGCGCAAATCGGCCTGGATAAAATCGGTCCGCGGTGACGGATCGGTCTGGCGCGCGCGGTCCAACATGGCCGCACTCTGATCGAGGACCGTGAGGTGTGCCTCCGGTCGGCGGGCGCGCAACGCGGCGAGGAAACGGCCGGGGCCTTCGCCGACCAGCAGTATGGTTTGCGCGGAATCGAGCGCGGCGAGATGGGCCAGCCGGGCGCGTTGCAGGATGCGGCCGGCGAGGACGGTTTCGAGCCAGCGATAATGCGGCGCCAGAGTATCGAAGGACATGCCGGAAAACTATCTGACGGGCGACGGCCTCGCGCGGCGCGCTAGAGTTCGGGATCGGCTTTCGCGCCAGGCGCGAGTGGGGCCGGTTCGTGCCGCGCCACCGGATGGCGTCTGACCGAGCGCCACCACCATCCGGAAATCACCGCACCCACGGCATACGCGATCAAATCGCGCCAGTCGCCAGTCGCGTGTGCCACCAGGTGCGGACCGATGACCTCGCAAAGAATGCCCCAGATCGTGAGATGCAGCGCGATTTCGCTCCAGCGCGGTGCCTCGTCGTGAGGCCGCCAGCCGAGGCGACGCTGCAGCCAGAGAACCACGGGCAACGCGGCGGGAATGAGCAGCAGATCGTTGAAATGGTCGTGAAGGAAACCGCCACTGATGTGCGGTTTTACCAGCCAGCGGTTGAGGGCATACAGGGCGATGGCGACGAGACAGAGCGGGTCGCGCACGTAGCCGAACGCCTGATGCGGCGTTTTCACAACAGGGCCAGAATCGCGAGGCCCGACAGCGTGGCGAGACCGAGTTTGCCGAAGAATACCAACATGGGACTGAGGCTTGGCGATTCGCGCGCTGGGTCAAGGCGTGTTCCGGGGCGAAGGCGCCGTTGCGAGGAAGAGAAAGAGAACGATTACGAGAACGAGAATAATGGGGAGGCGCGGGCCGAAGCACCGCGTTACGTAGGCGCGGCGGTCGTTGGGGGCGAACCGTTCAACGTTGCCGGCGATGGGGTTGACTTGAGGCTCCGGCAAATCCGAGTTCGGCGCATGCTTTCGCGTTACCTGTTCCTTGTTTTTTTTGCTTTGTCGGTGAGGTTGGCCTCGGCCGCACCGGAGCCGGTCGACGACGGCGCAACGCCTGAAGCGCGGGCTTTGTTGGCCAATCTGCATCGGATCGGCTGGGAGACCGATACGCTGATGTTCGGCCAGGAGTTTCCGCTGAGTTACGATCGGCGTGCGATCGGTTATCTCGATCAGGAGCAATCCGACGTGAAGGACGTGACCGGTGATCATCCGGCGGTGCACGGATCGGACTTTCACTTCCTGATCGACAAGGATCGCCATGAGGTGTTTGCGCATTTGCGCGCGGTGCAAATGGCCCACGCCGCCGGGGCGATGGTGACGTTCGACTATCACTGGCTGGGGCGCCACGGTCGTTCGCACAATTGGGATCGCGAGGATGCGAAGATTCTCAACCGCGTGGTGCGCGGCGACGATTCCTCGGGCGATGTGACATGGTTTTACGCGTCGCTCGATGCGGTGCTGAAAATCGTCAACGAAGACCTCGGGTTTCCGATTGTCTTCCGCCCGCTGCACGAGATGAACGGCAATTGGTTTTGGTGGGGCAGCCGCATCGACGGCGGGCCGGCGGTTTACATCGCGGCCTATCGGCTGCTGGTCGACTACATGCGCGAACGCACCGATCATGTGCTGTTCTGCTGGTCGCCGGACAAGCGGTTGGCCGAGGAATATTATCCGGGCGACGACTATGTGGATGTGATCGGGGTGGACGGCTACAGTCAGGGCAATCCCGCCGTGGACTACTTCACCGTGCCGCAGATGGTGGCGCTACTCGAAACCACGACTGATTTCGCGGCCGCGCGCGGCAAGGTCGCCGCGTTTACCGAGACGGGTTACGGCACCCACGGCGAGATTGGCTATCACACTGAAAATCCCGACTGGTGGACCGAGTGTGTGCTCGATCCGATTCTCGCCTCGCCGAAAGCGCGCCGCATCGCGTGGGTGCTGACGTGGGTCAACTCACACTGGTCGGGTCCCTATACGCCGCATGCGGAATCGCCGGCGGAATCGCGGGAAGCATTCCGTGCCTTTCACGATCATCCCGCGACGCTCTTTCAGCGCGACGTGGCGGCGATGCGGCTCTATGCGCCGCCGGCCGCACGGTGATCGGGGAGGATGAGACCTCCCCGAGTCCGCGTGCGACCGGACCGAGATCTTCGCTCAAGCCACCGAGTCTGCCGTGGCGTTGGCCTGGGCTGACACGGCGGTCAGCTTTTCATCCGCGGATTTTTCCTCTTCCAAGGTGCTGCCGAGGAGTTCCTTGGCCTTGCGCAGATCGAGTTCATCCGCGAGGGCGCACAAGGTGCCGTAGGTCGCAATTTCGTAGTGCTCGATCTTCTGCGCCGCCGCGATC
>CBINJL010000424.1:0-3653 GCA_966250925.1 uncultured Opitutus sp.
ATCATCGGTCCCGACGAGGTTGCCATCGCCATCCTCGGCCACCGCGAGATCGGCGCCGATGGCGATTGGGGCAAGGCCGGCAGTCGCCTGCGCGGCACCGGACTCGGCATCGTCAACCTGCGCACCAACGAACTCTACATCGAAGGCCAGACCCGTCAGGGCAGCGGACTGTGGCACGTGCACGGCTCGCCCGACGGACGCTGGGCGGTCGGCGACGACTTTGCCCGCAACCTCTGGCTGATCGACCGCCGCACCCATGAGATGCGTCTGCTGACCACCGGCCACAAGACGACCGCCCGCGACCACATCCACCCGACCTTCCATCCCGACGGCACGCGCGTGCAGATTCAATCGGCCATGCTCTCCGAGGATGATCGCTCACTCAACATCTGCGTCGTGCGTATCCCGCCGGAGTTGCTCGAACGCACCTACGACGCCGCGCTGTTTCCGGAAATCCCCGGACAGGCGAAATCCGATCGGCGGTAGATCGGCCTCGCCACCTGCGGACGGCGGTAAAGCGCCCGCCGTCCCATTTTCCCTAAATTCCGCAGTTTAACCACAGAGGCCGCAGAGATCACAGAGTGAGATTCCACCAAACCTGTCTTCCCTCGGATTCACCCGCGCGGTGAAACACCCGCAAGGTTGTTAAAACTCCCCTTCCGCCTTTCTTTGCGTGCTTTGCGGCCTCCGCGGTCTTTGCGTCAAACATCAATTGCGAAACATAGGTTTACCCGGTTGACCCGGTCGGCGGAGCGAGACTGATTTATCGTTACATCCATGGCCACCACCCCAGCCTCCTCCGCCGCTTCCACCGCCCGCATCCCGCTGCGCGAAAAGATCGCCTACGGCATCGGTTCGACCAACGACATGTGGGGCAACTGGCTCTACGTCGGCATGGTCTGGCCGGTATTCAATATCTTCCTACATGTGTCGCCGGCGTTGATCAGCACGGCGCTGATGTTGAACCGACTGTTCGACGCGGTGTCCGATCCGTTGTTCGGCTGGTGGTCCGACAACACCCGTTCGCGCTGGGGTCGGCGACGGCCGTTCATCATGGTCGGCGCCATTCTCGCCGGCATCGGGCTGCCGTTGCTCTTTGCCGTGCCGCGCGATTGGAGCGAGATGCAGTATTTCTGGTGGATGGTCGGTTCGTCGGCCGTGTTCATCACGCTCGTGAGCTGTTACATGATGCCCTACAATAGCCTCGGCTATGAGATGACGCCGGACTACCACGAGCGCACGCAGGTCTTCGCCATCAAGGGCGCGATCCAGAAGATCCCGGAAGTGCCGATGTTCTTCGCCTCGGCCTTCGTGACGATGACGATCTGGAATGATCCCGAAACCGGCCAGCCCGACATCCTCAAAGGCGCGCAGGTTTACACCGCCATCCTCGGCGCGCTCATGATCGTGGTCGGCTTCGTGGTGGCGCGTTTCGTGAAGGAACGTTACTACGACAGCGTCGTCCAGCATCGGCAGGAGAAGGTGCGGGTGACCGAAACGTTTTGGCAGACGCTCCGCTGCAAACCGTTTCGCGCCATTCTGGCCATGGCCTTTGCCTACGGCATGGGAACGAGCATGGTCGGCACGCTGGGCTACTACTGCACCCTCTATTACGTGTGCGGCGGCGATGTGGCGCTCGGTTCGAAATGGAATTTCGCCATGGGTCTGATGGGCATGGGCATGGGTCTCGCCGGCGTGCCGGTGGTCACCCGCCTCTCCCGCGCGCTCGGCAAACGCAGCGCCATGAAGATTGTGCAGGCCTCGGCCATCGTCGTGTTCGCCGCGACGTGGTGGCTCTACACGCCGGAGCTGCAATGGCTGCAGATGTTTGCCACCGGACTGATCGCCTTCACCGGCGTCGGCTTCCATGTGCTCGACGGCGCGATGATGGGCGACGTGGTCGACGCCGACGAATTGGAAACGGGCAAACGTCGCGAAGGCGCGTTCGCCGCCTCGCGTTCCTGGATTCTAAAGGTCGGCATGGCCGCCGGCATCGGCCTGTCGGGGTTCATTCTCAACGCCACCGGTTTTGATTCCGCGGTCCCGGAACAGGCGCCGGAAACGATTTTCAACATCCGCTTCTACCTCGCCGCCATTCCGATCGTCGGCCTGGTGGTCGCACTGATTGCGCTGCTCAGCTTCAAACTCACGCCGAAGCGCATGGCCGAGATCCGCGCCGAGCTCGAAGCCCGCCGCGGCACAGTCTGAGCGCCAGAGGCGCGCCGCGCCCCAAACCGCCTCAAAGTAGCGGGAGCATCCTGCTCCCGCTCAGCGCCTGGCTACCGCCGCATAACTCAGCCGCGGCAACGGGAGCTGGAAGCTCCCGCTACTTTCGGGTCTCGCACGTGTGGTAACCAACACGGTCGAATCTACCGCCGCTTCAGCGCCGGCACGAGCCGATCGACACTGGGACGCGGACCGACCGATGCGCGGGACACCACCTCGACCGGCAGCACCACCGGCGAAACCGATGGCACCGTCGTCTTGGTCGGGCCGATCTGCGCCAACAGAATCTCGGTGGCCTGGCGCCCCATTTGCACCAGCGGCTGACGCACGGTGGTGAGCTGCGGCACGGACGCCCGTGAAACCAGGGTGTCGTCGAAACCGGCCACCGAAATGTCGTCCGGCACCCGCAGGCCAACCTCGGCCAACGCTTCCATGCAGCCGATCGCGATGCCGTCGTTGGCACAAAACACCGCATGCGGCAGCGCCTCGCCGGCATGTTTGCGCAACCAGCCACGCATCGCCTCATAGCCGTGCTGATTGTCGAAAAGTGAATGGATCAGCAGGTCCGCTTCGAACTTCACTTTGTTCTGTCGCAGTGCGCGCCGATAACCGGCCACGCGGCGATCCGCCCCGACAAATCCCGCAGGGCCCGCGATGTGCATGATGCGCCGATGGCCCTGCGCCAGCATGTGCTCCACCATGGCAAAGGCGCCGTTTTCCTCGTCGCTCTCGATGTTGATCGCATCCTGCACCGTCGCATTGGCGTGGATGGTCACAAACGGCGTGTGCCGCGGCAGCGTGCGGGCGGTATCGGCATCAAAGGTCGGGGCAAACAGGATCAGTCCGTCGATGCGACCGTCACAGATCGACGGCAGCCGCTGGCGTGCGTCCGCCGCCCAGTTGCGCAACGCAAACACGGTCGTGTTCTGCTCAAAGTGATTGGCCGCCGCGAGCACGCCGTTGAACAGGGCGAGGAAGTAATGGTTCAGTTCCCGTTCGTCATCCAGCACCGCCGCGATGCCGATCGTGTTCATCCGCCGGTGCAGCAACGCACGCGCCGCCGCATTGGGCCGGTATTGCAGCTTCGCCGCCGCCTCGACAATGCGCTCCCGCGTCTCGGACGAGATACGGGAGGATGTTTTCACCGAATTGAGCACCGCCGAAGCGGCCATGGCGGAAACGCCGGCGGCACGACCGACATCGGCCAGGGTGGCCGCACGGGCGGTTTTGGGCTTGCGGGAACGGGACATGGAGGAAGCGGGAGGCGCGGACAATGGTGACGGCGCTTTGGCATCGCAAGCGCCGTCCTGTTCAAACGACAGACCGTTCACCGCCAGGTCGCCGGCACTTCGAGTTCAACCGCATCCGTTCCCGCCGCGGTCGCGATGGGTTCGTTCGCGGCGAGCAATTGCACGGACCACGATGCC
>CBINJL010000425.1:0-3617 GCA_966250925.1 uncultured Opitutus sp.
GCCGAGGAGCGCGGGCAACGCATCGCCACGGCGGGCATCGTGCGCGCTTGCAATGCCAATCCCGACGGCACCTCCCACCTCCTCCTGCAAGGCATCGCACGGGTCGAATGCCTCGGCATCGTGCGCGAAGACCCGTATCGGGTCGTGCGGATCAAGGCGTTAACCAGCGTCGCCGGAGCCACCGCGACGGCCAATCGCCGCCTGCGCACCCGGCTGGAGCGACTCATCGCACTCAAACACCAACTCGGCGCGCACGTTCCCGAGCCGTTCACCCAATTCCTTCGCACCGTGGAAGATCCCGAAGCCTTCGTCGACCTCGCCGCGTTTACCCTCTGCGACCGCCCTGAGCTCAAACAACGCCTCCTCGAAACGCTCGACGTGCACACCCGGCTGCAACTCTTCGGTCGTATCCTGCAACACGAAATCGAAGCGCTCACGCTGCAGAAAAAATTACAAGGCCCGCTCGGCGACGACGCCATCGGCACCAACTAAATCCCGCACCAACACGGCGCGCTCCCTCTGCCCTCCGCGGATGTTTTCACCGCACTGGAGCCGCTTGTCGGATTCGAACCGACGACCTACTCATTACGAATGAGTCGCTCTACCAACTGAGCTAAAGCGGCAATTTGTTGATGCAGAACGAGTTAGGACTCTTAGCTTGTGAGCTTTCTACACCCCCGTTATACACGGGACCAGTGAAAGAGACGAAGAAGGAACGGACTTGGACAGCGACGAAGGTTCAGAACCTCTATCGCCACAAGGGAGGCGGTTACTACGGTCGGTTCAAGATTTCGGGCAAGCAAAAATGGGTGACGCTGGACACCCAAGTTTTCACTACCGCCAAGCTTCGCCTTGCCGACGAAGCGAAGAAGATTGCCGAACTACGAGCCAGCGGAGCGGACGCCGACGGCATGTCGCTCAAATTTGCTAAACTGATCGAAACTTACCTTACCCGCGTTGAGGCCGATGCCAGCATATCACTGCGCACCAAGCAGGGAAAACGGGAAGGCATTAAGCGGGTGACGAAGAGTTGGCCTGAATTCGCTTCTCTCAAACCTTCCCAGCTCAAACCTGCAACCGTCGCCGATTGGTCAAACCGCCTTCGCACCGAAAGCACGTTCAGCCGTCCCGGTGCGAAAACCGTGCATCGCGGTTTCTCAGCCGATGCGGTCAACAAAGCGGTCGATACGGTGATACATTTGCTGGATATCGCGGTCGAGAAAGGTGCGATCCTTCGCAATCCGCTCAAAAGCCTCCCGCCGGGAATCCGCATCAAGCACGAGGTTCGCAGCAAGAAGCCGGAGCTACCGCCTACCCACCTCATGCGGAAGCTGCTGGACGAGCTGGAAGCGCCCCCAGAACTGCCCGAGGGACTACCGCCTCACCTTGCCAATCTGCTTTCATCCGACCGTCAACACATCGGCGAATTTGCCCGTTTCCTCGCCTACTCGGGCGCTCGTCTCAGCGAAGCCGGTGCGATGACTTGGGAGCATGTCAAAGGCCGCACGTTGATCATTCCCGGAACCAAAACGAACACGTCGCGAGACCGGGAGATTCCTCAGATTCGGGCTATGTCGGAGCTAATGAAGCGAATCCGCCAGAATCGCGCCAAGAATCGCCAACCATGCGAAGGTCCGATTTTCCGCGTGAAGGAATGCCAGAAGTCGATCGATCGCGCCTGCGAGACGCTGGGGATCAAGCGTATCACGCACCACGATTTCCGGCACTACTTCGCCACCGTTTGCATTGAAAGCGGAGTCGACATTCCGACTGTATCCAAATGGCTGGGACACGCAGACGGCGGCGCGCTCGCAATGCGAACCTATGGACACCTCCGCCAAGAGCATTCGATTGCGCAGGCCAAGAAGGTGTCATTCTGACCACAAAGCCGTCCTGATTGCCTGCGATCAAGTAACTCTAGTCGATACTTCACGTCTACGAGCGACGGTTTGTCTCCCGCCCAAAATGAATCTGAGCCTGTGTCCCGCGGCTGGAATCCGGGCCCCTCGGCATCAGACAGGGATGCATAATTCATCGAACAGCCCTCCAATCCCAATTCATCCATCAAATGAGATGGAATGGGGCTGGGAACCTCGCCAATATTTTATCCATGGCTAATACGCCCAACCTCGCCCACCAAATGCGTTGCGCAATTCTTGCCGGAAACGAGCGCCGTGCGATGTTAGCCTCACTGTTCTCTGCTGATCACATCGAGCTTCTTCAGTTTTCCGTAGAGGTGTTCGAAAATTTGGAAGACGCTGCGGAGTGGTTTTTGGAGCCAGTTCCAACGTTGGGAGGTGCGACTCCCCTTCAGCACATGGCGAGTCCGGGCGGCCAAGAAGCTGTTCGGCAGCTACTCGGCCGATTGATGCACGGTGTATTCATGTGAACCCCGTCCCGATGAGGCCGCTGTCTGATAAGGGATTAACAGATCAAGACACAGAAAGCTACCGGGCCATCTCAGCTATCATTTGACCCGTGATGATGCACCTGAGTGCCCCTCCTCCCGGGCAGTTCCTCCGCGAGGAGTTCCTTTGTCCGCTAGGAACCACTTCCCACCGCCTCGCAAGAGATGCAAAGCTCCCGCACCGGCGCGTGAACGAAATCCTCAACGAGAAGAGGCGCATCACGGCCGAAACGGATCTGCATCTCTGCGCCTTTTTTGGACAAACTCCCGGCTGTTGGCTACGCGTGCAACTCGCATGACCTCCGCGAGGCAATCAACACCATTGGAGTCCGAGTGTAAGCCACTGTTAATCCTTTTCAAGGAGGGTGAGCCCATCATCACGCACGTCTACCCGGTGCCAGCGCACAGGCCGTCAACAGGTCCGCGCGCCTAACAAATTCAGGTAACGCTGGCCCGCGCCGCGAACAAAAGGCCGGCCTCCCTGTTATAGGTTACCTCAACCTAAATTGTTACCCTGGATCAAAACGACATTCTGGCACCGGCGGTCCAAGTGACACCACGACTGTTGATCTGACGCCAGGAGGCGTAGTCGGGTTGCCAGCCGGTTTGAGTGTCGGAGATCCGACGGCTTGTTTCCCCTGAGAGCACCTTATTGCCGGCCGCGAACAGCGTCAGCCGCTCGGTCAGCGCGTAGTTCAGGTCCAGCTTTAGCTCGGGAGGATACTTGTTCAGGTCGTAGAACTGCACGCGACCATCGGTGCCATCCGGCAAAGTCACGGAAGTGCCGCTGCCATTGTAGGTGTCACCACTCTCGACCCAGGTCATGCGCGCCTGCGCGGTGAAACGCCGAGCACTGAACGACACGCCGGCGCCCCACACGGCGCGCACGGGCACCCGTGGGATGAAGCCGAGCACGTCACGATCGGAAGCGGTAGTGACCGGCCGTCGGGTGTAGTTGAAATAGACGTCGAATGCGCGGCCCCAATCACCGAAGATGCCGAGGTTCTGAGTGGCCTCGAGTTCCAGGCCTTGGCGCACCTGCCGCATGCCAGTGACGGTCACCGTCTGGATGTGATAGTTTTCATAGCTCTCGACATCCAGCCCCATGCTTTCAAGCAGCGAGCCATACATTCCGTCGGTATTGTAGGTGTCGATCGTCTCCCAGGCGTTATCGACTATCTTGTAGTAATAGGAGATCGAATAACTCCCG
>CBINJL010000426.1:0-3613 GCA_966250925.1 uncultured Opitutus sp.
CGCTGTATGAGGACAATCGTCTCATGCCGAGGTATGGAAATAAGCGATACGAGTGGCACACGGTGGAAGGCCCCTACGTGTGAAGCGCGACGGCAAGTATTACTGCTTTTACAGTGGAGCCAACTACGGCACCGCCCGCTACGGACTCGACTACGTCGTGGCGGACTCGCCGATGGGCCCGTATCGCGGGCAGGGCGAATACGCGCGGGTGTTGCGCGGCGTGCCGAATCTCGTGCGCGGCCCCGGACACCATGGCATGACCACGGCACCTGATGGCCGCACCATGGTGCTCTATCACGCGTGGGACGAAGGCATGAAGCGGCGGCAGTTGAACATTGATCCGCTGGCGTGGACCGATGCCGGCCCGCTCGTAGTCGGCCCCAGCGTCGGCCCGGTCATGCTCGAAGCGACGGCGCGGTAACGCTCACCTCGTCGTAGGAATCAGGCTGAGAAACCACGAAGTTCGCGAAGGAATACGAAAATGATCCGGTCGGATTTTTAGTTCCAACCGGTTGGCTTCGCGACGCTTCGTGCGCTTCGCGGTTGAATCGATCTATCCATGCATCTCATTGAAGTCATTCTGTTCGTCACCGCCGTGGTCGGCGTGATCTGGCTGGGCATTTGGAAGAGCCGGCGTGAGGCCGGTGCAGGGGAGGGCGGCGCGAGCGGCTACTTCCTCGCCGGTCGCGGACTCACGTGGTGGCTGGTGGGCTTCTCGCTCATCGCCGCCAACATTTCCACGGAGCAATTCGTCGGCATGTCGGGCTCGTCGGCCAACTGGCTGGGCATGGCCATCGCGTCCTACGAATGGATGGCGGCCGTGACCCTGGTCGTGGTGGCGTTCTGGTTTTTGCCCAAGTTTCTGCGCTCGGGCATCTACACGATTCCGGAGTTTCTGGAGTATCGCTTCGGCACCGTCTCGCGCATGGCGATGGCGATTCCGGCGGTGGTGACGCTCGTCTTCGTCGCGACGTCGTCGGTCATCTTTTCCGGCGCCAAATTTGTTTCGGCCTACTACCACGACGTGCCGGTGCTGAGCAGTCTGACCGCCTGCTGCTGGCTGATCGCGATCTTCGCCGCCGTCTACGTTTTTGTCGGCGGCCTGCGCGCCTGCGCCTGGACCGATCTGGTGTGGGGGTCGGCTCTCGTCGCGGGCGGGGCGATCATCGCGGTGCTGGCCTTCAACGCTCTGGCGGAACGACCTGCCGAGGAACTTATCCAGACGAAGGTGGCCAACTCGTCCGCCACGGTGGAAGACCTGCGCGACGCCGGTGGCTGGGAACGTTTTCTTTTGCTCAACGACGGCACTGACGGCGAGGCCGAGGTGCGCCACGGCCCCAATCTCTCCGGCGGCAAACTGCACATGGTGCGTCCAATCGAAGACAGCGACATCCCGTGGACCGCGTTGCTGGTCGGCCTGTGGATTCCCAACTTTTTTTATTGGGGGCTCAACCAATACATCGTCCAGCGCACGCTCGGTTCGAAGTCACTCGCCGAAGGTCAGAAGGGCATCGTGTTCGCCGCGTTTCTCAAACTCATCATCCCGTTCGTCGTGGTGATTCCGGGCATCATGGCGTTCAACCTTTTCAGCGCCGACATGCTGCGGCCCGGCGGTGGTTACGATTACGACAGCGCGTTTCCAGTGCTGGTGCGCAACCTGGTCAAACCGTTCCCGCTCATCTCCTGGTTCGTGCTCGCGGCGCTCGCCGGGGCGGTGATCAGTTCGCTCGCCTCGATGCTCAACTCCGCCTCGACCATTGCGACGATGGACCTCTACGGCAAGTTCACCGGCGTGACCGACGAACGCAAACTGGTGCGCATGGGCAAGGTGCTCGTGCTGGTGTTTGTGGTGCTGGCGGCGTTGCTCGCACCGCAGCTCGATCAGCTCACCTCGATCTTCGCCTACATCCAGGAATTCCAGGGCTTCATTTCCCCCGGCATCCTCGCGGTGTTCATCTTCGGCTTCTTTTCTCCGCGCACGCCGCGCTTTTTCGGCTGGCTCGGCATTGCGGTCAACGCGGTGGCCTACGGCGCGTTCAAGTGGGTCATCGGCCCGTGGCTCACCGCGCGCGGCTGGTGGTATTCCGCCGACATGGCCTTCCTCGACCGCATGGCGCTGTGCTTCTTCCTCGTGCTGCTCGTTGGCGCGCTCGTGACGAAACTCAAGCCGCTGGCCCAACCGGTCGTCATGCCGGTCAACGAGTCGATGGCGCTCGAAACCTCCCGCGGCGCCAAGGCTGTCGGCATCGGCGTCTGCATCGCGACCGTGCTGCTTTATCTCTACTTCTGGTAGTGTCATGGCGGATACAAACACGGTTTTTCCACCAACAATGACGCGGAAAATGCGCCCGGCCCACGCTGATCGCGGTGCTGCACCTCGTTTACTCACCAAATCTGAATTTTCGCCGGAGGCCGCGGAGGCCGTTGCGACACGGTGCCGAGGCGCCGCTCAGCGCGCGCTGTGACGTCCGGTAAAATCCGCTGACCTAATTTCCATTTCCCCATGCACCCTTTGTTGATCGCTTTGCTCGCGGGCGCCGGCTTCATCGTCGCCTACCACACCTACGGCCGCTGGCTGGGCGGGAAGATATTCCGGTTGTCGGCCGACGCGATTTGTCCGTCGCAGCGACTGGCCGACGGCAACGACTACGTGGCGACCGCGAAGGGGGTGGTCTTCGGGCACCACTTTGCGTCCATCGCGGGCACCGGCCCGATCGTGGGTCCGGCGATTGCGATCATGTGGGGCTGGTTGCCCGCGTTGTTGTGGGTGGTGTTCGGCTCGATCTTCATCGGCGCGGTGCACGACTTCGGCGCGCTGGTGGTGTCGCTGCGCAACAACGGCCAGACGGTGGGCGACATCGCCGGGCGGGTGCTCAACCGTCGCGTGCGGCTGTTGTTTCTGTGCATTCTGTTCATGGCGCTGGCCATCGTGCTGGCGATCTTCGGACTGGTGGTCGCGTCGGTGTTCCGCCAGTTCCCGAGTGCGATCGTGCCGTGCGTGATCCAGGTCCCGATTGCGGTGCTCATCGGCACCTGGCTGCACCGGCGCAACGTGGGTCTGGCGGTGCCGTCGCTGCTGGCGCTGACGGTCATGTATGTGACGGTGATCTACGGCGATGTTGGCTTCCTGCACACGCTCAATGAATCGATGGCGCAGTGGTCCTCGATCCGTTGGGTGGTGGTGCTGCTGGTCTACTCCTACGTGGCTTCGGTGCTGCCGGTGTGGCTCCTGATGCAGCCGCGCGACTACATCAACGCGCTGCAGCTGATCTCCGTGCTCGGTCTGCTGGTGCTCGGGGTCCTGGTGGCGGCGTTCTTCGGCGGCGCGCCGGTCGTTGCGGGAGGCGAACGCATCGCGTTGGCGATGGCGGCCCCGGCGGTGAACCCGAATCCGCTCGGGGCGCCCGCGATGTTTCCCTTCCTGTTCATCACGATCGCCTGCGGTGCCGTCAGTGGGTTCCACTGCCTGGTCTCCTCAGGCACCAGCAGCAAGCAATTGCGCTGCGAACCCGACGCCCGCCTGGTGGGCTACGGCGCGATGCTGACCGAAGGGTTTCTCGCCACGCTGGTGCTGCTGGCCTGTGCGGCGGGGATCGGCATGGGCATGACGGGG
>CBINJL010000427.1:0-3597 GCA_966250925.1 uncultured Opitutus sp.
TGTCGGGCAGCAGGTGGTGCGACTCGATTTTGACGGTGGCGAGATTGGCCCAGTCGAGTTCCAGTTCGCGGGTCTGGAGGGTGAAGGTCGACAGCAGCACGCCGGTGATGCCGCGGGAGCGGATGATGGTGTTGAGGCGTTTGGGCAACAGGTCCTGGGCGCCGACCTGAAACACTTCGATGGAGTGGTGGTGGGCCTCGGCCGCGGCGCGGGCGCCGGCGTAGACGAGCGGATGAAAGGCCTGGCCGAAGAAGTAGGGCGACGTGTTGGCGTCGACGACGAAGGCCAGCGTGGTGCCGTCCTTGGTCGCGCGTTTGTTGAGCCGGTGGAAGTTGAACGCATCGAGCAGCGGATTGCGCACGTAGCCGACCGCGGCGGCGGCCTCGATCACGCGTTTGCGGGTCGAGACCGGAATGCTCGGGTGCGAACGCAACGCGAGCGATACAGTGGTCGGGTGCACGCCCACGCGCGAGGCGATGTCGGCCATGGTCGGGCGGTTGCGACGACGCCGGGTTCGGGCCGGCGTGGTGGCGGCGGCGTCGTCGGAAACGGGCGTCGCGGACGGCGGCGCCGGATCAGTTTTTTCCAGGGGCGGAGACGCCTTCCTGCCATTCGCTGCGCACATAGGTCTGAGGGGAAAATTCGGGGATGCCGCGTTCGCCGAGTCGGATCTGAGTGGCGAGTTGGGAAACGGCGCGCACGCCGATCATGTGGTAGTTGGGGCGGACGCCGGTGAGGCGGTCGTTGCCCTCGCGGATGCAGAGGCAGGCGCAGGCCAGATCGCAGGGAATGGCATAGCCGGCCTCGGCGAGCAGGGCGTCGATGTCGTTGTGATGAGAAATCACGGCATCGAGCTCGTAATGTTTGACCCAGCTGCGCAGGAGCGTGACGGCCTGTTCGCGGGTCGGGTTGAAAGGAAAAAGCAGGGGCGGAATGTAGTCCTCGTCGCGGTGCAAACGCTCGGTGCGCTCGATGAGGTAGCCGGCCGAGTAGCGATGCTGGGTCGACTCCTCATCGGCGCGACCGATGGCGAGGCCGATGCGCCGGTAGCCGCGGTCGACGAGATGCCGATAGGCGGTGCGGATGTCCTGGCGATGATCGTTGCCGACGATGACGGCGTCGGGCGACATGTGCATCGAGTCGATTTTGACCACCGCGTAGTCGTCCCAATTGAGCGACAACGTGTCGTAGCCCGGCTCGAAGCTGGCAATCACGAGACCGGGAATGCCGTGACTGCGCAGGTAACGTTCGAGCGAGCGCGAGTCGTGGCGTTCCTGCGCGACGACGATTGCTTCGAGTTGATAGCCGAGCACACCGGCCTGATGGCGCGCGCCATCATAAAACGAACGCAGATGGGTGTGAAACGACGACGGCTCGTCGAAGGTGCGGTTGACCACGAACGCGATGCGCGGAGTGGCCTGCCGTTGGTGGCCGTTGACGTGAAACTGGGTGAGGGCCGAGAACACCTCATTTTTGCGATAACCAAGACGATCGGCGACCGTGCGGATGCGTTGGCGAGTGGTTTCGGGGATGCTTTTGTGTTCGCGCAAGGCCAGCGAGACGGTGGTGAAATGCACGCCGGCTTCTCGGGCGACATCCTTGATCGTGACGCGGGGCGAACTCACGGATTCCGAAGGCATGGCAGACAGCGGTGAGGTGGGGTGGGGGAGACGGCCCGTCGGAGTAAAAAACTCCGGCCAAGGACGGTGGGATGACGACGGAGTGTGCGTTCGAACAGAGTGGGGCCAATGGCGGGCGGCACTCTCGCGTTAGAGTAGAAAATGGCGACGTTGAGGGGTGCTTTGCGGGAATAACCTTAAATCTCGACGAATCAGGCCCCAGGATTTCGTCGTTAAAGTTATAGAACTGCAAAAACGAGCGCGGATCTATTCATAATTTGAGTAACGTGGCCCTGTCGTTTGAGTGGAAAAGGGATGGCGTTTGACGCCAATTGCAGCGATCGCCAAGGGAGCGCCATGGCTTTCTTTTACCCCGGGAAAGGTTTGGGTTTTCGGCACGGAGCGATTCGCCGCAGCGAGCGGTGCGGGCGGAGTCTGAGCAGCGTTGCGCTGGGACTGGTGGTTGGCGTGACGCTGACTGCCTGTCGGGATCGGCCGCAGGTGGCGACGGCGGCGGCGACAGCGGGGGCCGTGACCGGAAAGCAGCCCGCGGCCGTGTTGATGTTGGAGTCGCAGGAGATCGGGCAGCCCATGGCCGGAAAACCCTGGATCGCGCATCTGGCGACCGGCGATCTCGACGGCGACGGCCGCGACGACGTGATTACCTGCGAAGCGCGAGAAGGCAGGATCGGCTGGATCTCGCCCGATGGCAACGAGCGGGTGCTGGCGGATCACCTGCCGGCGCCGGTGCACACCGAAATCGTGGATATCGATCAGGATGGCGATCGCGATGTGTTGGTCGCGTGCATGGGCGAAGTGTTTCCCAATAACGCCCGCATTGGCTCGGTCGTGTTGCTGGAGAATGACGGCGCGCAACGTTTAACGCCGCGGACGCTGCTGGCGGACGTGGCGCGGGTGACGGATGTGCGGGCGGCGGATCTCGATGCGGACGGTCGGCTCGATCTGGTGCTGGCCCAGTTTGGCTACGACCAAGGGGAGGTCGCGTGGATGCGCAATCGCGGCGACGGCCGTTATGATCGCGAAGTGCTGCTCAACCTGTCCGGTGCGATCAATGTCGAGATCGCCGACATGAACGGTGACCGCATGCCCGACATCGTGACTGTGGTGGCGCAGCAGTGGGAGGAAGTGTATCTGTTGGAAAACCGGGGCAGCGGCGGTTTTTCGCGCAAGGTCATCTTCGCCTCGACCAACGAAGACTACGGCAGCAGCGGTATCCGTTTGGTGGATATGAACCGCGACGGACGCCCCGATGTGCTCTACAGCAACGGCGACGGATTCGACTACGCTGAACCGGGCGCACGGCCCTGGCATGGGGTGCAGTGGCTGGAAAATCGCGGCGACGGATATTTTGCCTTTCACCGCATCGGCGATCTGCCGGGCGCCTACAGTCCGGTCGCGCTCGATCTCAACGGCGACGGCGCGCTGGATGTGGTGGCCTGCAGCGGCTTCAATCGCTGGACGGAGCCGGGCGCGGTTTCGTTGCGGGCATTTCTCAACGACGGCGCCTTCAATTTCACGCCGGTCGATCTCGCGGTAACGCCGACGCATCTGATGTGTCTGACGACGGCGCGCTGGGACGGCGATACGGCCACTCCGACGATCGTGTCCGGCGGCTTCCACGCCTACCCGCCCTGGGATCGCATGAGCCGTGTGATGGCCTGGCGGGTGACCGCGACCCCGTGACCTGGCGACTGCAGCGTATCGGTTGCGACCAGTTTTTCAGTCCGCCGCTGGCACAGTTTTCCTGGGAAATGCCGCTGGCCTCGCCGCAAGATCCCGCGGCAAAGTATCCCCTGCCAGCCCATGCCCCAAAGTCATTTTACCGTTCTGGATGTTACCGTCCTGATTGCCTACTTCGTCATAACCCTGGCCATCGGCTTTTCCTTTTGGAAGAAAAGCCGGTCGGTTGAGGGCTTCACCGCCGCCGGCGGCAGTCTACCCGGGTGGCTGACGGGAC
>CBINJL010000428.1:0-3594 GCA_966250925.1 uncultured Opitutus sp.
AACAACAACGGACTGTTGGCCGGGCCGTAGCCTTCAATGGGAAGGCGGGTGAAACGCGGAATCGCACGATAATAATCCGCCTCGGGCGTGCGCATGACTTCGAAGTGATCGGTGAAGCCGAGCGTCGCGCTGTTCCAAACCGCAAACTGAGTGCGACCGTCCGACCAAAAGGCCCAGTCGCGCAACGAGTCGAAGATGGCCTGGACTTGTTCGATGCTCGGCTTCGCGCCCTCGGCCAGCGGGTTGGTCCGCGGCGGCGGTGGTTCGGCTGGCGCTGCTGCAGTCAGCGCTTCCACCGCGGCGCCGGATTCCGCCTCATCGGCCAGCGAAGCCCGCGGATCGTTCCCGCCTTGAAAGAGCCACATCGTGACCACACCGATCAAAAACCCGACCAGCAGCCAGGACGGGATCTGGGAGGCCGGCGTCTTTTGAATATCGTCGGATTGGCTCATGCGGAAACAGTCTTCACGATCGCGGCGACCGCCATGGCCGCGCTTTCGGTGTGGGACAACGAGACCAGCACATGCGTGCCTCCGACCCGTTGCAACAACGCGGCGCCGGAATCGTCCAAATGGATCAGCGGTTCATGCCGACTGCCGTGGCCCACTGAGATGGATTTCCACCCCAACTCCGCGCCGATGCCGGTGGTGAAACATTTCGACACCGCTTCCTTGGCCGCGAAACGCGCGGCGTAGTGCTTGTGCGGATGCTTCATCCCGTCGCAATAGGCCCGCTCCTCGGCGGTGAACACACGATCGATGAACCGCGCGCCCTGACGCTCCATCACCCCGCGGATGCGGTCGACCTCGATGAGGTCGCAGCCAAGTCCGAGAAGAATGCCGCCGGGAGGGAGATCGATCATGGAGCTGCCCACGGAATACACGGAACACTCGGAAGAAAAACCGAATTTAACGCATTCCGTGTAATCCGTGTTTTCCGGAGGCCACTTCCGTTTCAGGCATTCAATCGCGCCCGCATTTCGCGCACGGCTTCGTCGATGCCGGTGAAGAGCGCGCGGCTGATGATGCTGTGCCCGATGTTGCACTCGTGCAGGTGCGGCAGCGTGCGGATCTCCTCGACGTTGATGTAATTGATGCCGTGGCCGGCGTTGACCGTGAGTCCCAGCGCGTGCGCCTGTTTCGCGCCGGTGCGCAGACGCGCGAGCTCGGCGGCGCGACGCTCGGCGACATAGTAGGCGTTGGCCCAGGCTCCCGTGTGCAGCTCCACCCACGGCGCGCCCAGTTCGGCCGCGAGTGAGATCTGCGGTTCGTCGGGATCGATGAACAAACTCACGGTGATGCCGGCCTCGCCCATGGCATCGATGATCGCTTTCACACGATCCCGCTGACCGACCACGTCGAGTCCGCCCTCGGTGGTGATTTCGGCGCGATTTTCCGGCACGAGACAAACCGAGTCGGGTTTCACCGCGAGGGCGATTTTTGCCATCTCCGGCGTGCAGGCCATTTCAAGATTCAGCCGGGTGGCGATACGCTCGCGCACCTGCCACACATCGCGATCAACGATGTGGCGGCGATCTTCGCGCAGATGGACGGTAATGCCGTCGGCGCCGGCGCGTTCGGCCAGCAGCGCAAGTTGCACGGGGTCCGGCTCGACCGCCGGCTCGGCCCCGGGAGCAACGGCGCGGTAACGCGCCTGCCGCACAGTGGCGCAGTGATCGATATTGAGACCAAGAAGAATCATGGGAGAATCGGTGTAACGCGCTCCACGTCGCGGGGAAATGCGGAAAACGTCGATTGTGCCGCACAGTCGCGGCGGCATTTTTGCGCTTCCTGCTTTTCTGTGGTTTCGATTCCCGCCTTGATTCTGCCTCCATGCCGCCACCCGCCAAACGCGAGAACCTCCTCCTCAACCTGGCCTTCAACATCGCCATCCCGTCACTGATCCTGGCCAAGGCGAGCACGCCCGAACGCCTCGGTCCCGTCTGGGGTCTCGTCATCGCCCTCGCCTTTCCCATCAGCTACGGCATCTGGGATTTCGTGCAGCGGCGGCAGGCCAATTTCGTTTCCATCCTCGGCTTCGCCAGTGTGCTGCTGACCGGCGGACTCGGGCTTATGCAAGTCGGACACTTCTGGTTCGCGGTCAAGGAAGCCGCCGTGCCCGCGCTGATCGGCCTCGCCATCTGGCTGTCCAGCTACACGGCCCGCCCGCTGGTGCGGCAGTTTTTGTTCAATGATCAGGTGTTGGATGTCGATAAGATCGATGCCGCTCTCGCCGCCCGCGACAATCGCCCGGCCTTCCGTCGTCTGCTCCACAGCTCCACCTATCTTCTCGTGCTCTCCTTCGCCGTCAGCGCCGTGCTCAACTTCGTGCTCGCCCGCTGGCTGTTGCACAGCCCCACCGGCACGCCGGAGTTTAATGCCGAGCTGGGCAAAATGAATGCGCTGAGCTGGCCTGTGATCGTGGTGCCCACCATGATCATCACCGTCTTCGCGTTGTGGCGGCTGATCGGCGGCATTACCAAACTCACCGATCTGCGCTTCGAGGAAATGTTGCACGCCGAACACGCGCGCAAAGCCTGATCCGCCCCGTTTTTTCGCCATGCCGCCCGATCCGATCGCCGATCTTCCTGCCAGCTACAACACCTGGCTGGTCACGCTTTCGATCGTGGTAGCCTTCACGGTTTCCTACACCGCGCTTACACTCACGGCCCGCGTGGCCGAAGCCCCGCTGCGGACCGGTCGTTACTGGCTGCTCGGCGGCGCCTGCGCCATGGGTATCGGCATCTGGTCGATGCACTTCATCGGCATGCTGGCCTACTCGGTGGGCATTCCGCTGCGCTACGGCATGGCGACCACCGGATTTTCGCTGCTGATTGCCATCGTCACATCGGGATTCGCCCTCGGCATCGCCAGCCGCACCTACCTCAGCCATCGCCGCCTCGCGGCCGGCGCAGTGATCATGGGCTCGGGCATCGCATCGATGCACTACACCGGCATGGCGGCGCTCACCATCGTGCCCGGGATTCGTTACGATGTCAGTCTGGTGGTCGCCTCGCTCGCCATCGCGGTCGGCGCTTCCGCCGCCGCCCTCTGGCTGGCCTTCCGGTTGCGCGACACCCGTTCGCGTCACGCCGGCTGGGCCCGCATCGGTGCCGCCCTCGCGATGGGATTTGCCATCAGCGGCATGCACTACACCGGCATGGCGGCCTGCCACGTCGCGCCGGGCTCCGTATGCTATGGCGGCAGCACCTTCGACAACGACCTGCTCGCCATGGCCATCGGCGTCATCGCCCTGGGCGTGCTGGCGCTGACTCTGGTTACCTCAGTCTATGATTCGCAAATGGTGGCGCGCATCCGCGGTGACGCCGCCAAACTGGAAAAGGCCAACCGCGAACTGCAGGAAGGTCGCAACCTCCTCGCCCTGGCCACCCAATCCGCCGGTATCTCCATCTGGGAAATGGAAATCTCCCCGCGGGCCTTGCTCTGGATGGAAAGTGACATCCCCGCACTGCGTGCCGAAGGTCGCACCCCGACGCAACACGCCGCCCACCTGCTCGACATGGTCGATCCGGAAGACCGCAGCGCCCTCGATCAAAGCGTCAGCGCAGCCGTGGCGGAACAGCGCGACGTCTGC
>CBINJL010000429.1:0-3575 GCA_966250925.1 uncultured Opitutus sp.
AGGCGCTCGGTGCGCAGCCGACCGAGGTAGGCTTTGACCAACTCGCGTCGCTCCCGAAACAACCCCGGCGACAGGCGCACCGCCGCGGTCTCCGCCACGGCCAGGTCGGCCGCAGGTCGCTCGGCCGCGAGAGAAAATTCAACCGGCGGACGCGCCTCATCGGCGCCGCGATCCTGAATGGCTTGAGCGAAGAGCGGCACGCACGACGCCGTCGAAACGACGGCGGCAACGGCCCGGCGGAATGAAAACGAACGACGCATGGCGAAAGGGGAAAACAGGTTGAGGTTTGTCACGGACGGGGTGACCGCGATTTAAGCAGAAACGCCACTGCCGTTCAATGTCCGCACCCCTCCACTTTTTTCGCGAAACCCACCTCATCGGCCCAGACTGCCGCGAACGCAGCTTGGATCAGGCCCATCATCCGGTTTTGCAAAACACACCCTTCATCTGGGTTGGCTACAGCGAGTTGCAACCGCCCTATTGCATGGTCCGGCTCGCCTCAGTGCACAGTCACGTCGTCGCCTGCATCACCGGTCGTGGCCGCGCGTTGATCGATGGCGAGGCGATGGCGTGGCGCCCGGGCCAGGTGCTGCTCGCACCGGTCGGCGCACATCATGCGTTCGAGATCACCGGCAACGCGCCGTGGAAACTCGCCTGGGTGTTTTTCAACGATCAGCCCGATGCGCCGGCGTGGCCATCGACGCAGGCGACGCTGCGCGAAGCCGACGCAGGGGACTTCATCTACCTGCTGCAATTGTTGCTGCGGGAATCCGCCGGCGCCGCGCAGGCGGAAGTGCTCGCCGCCGCCGGCACCCTGCTCACCGCCGCCACCTTGCGGCTGGTCGGCAGCGATCCGATCGACCGGCGCCTGCATCGACTGTGGAACGCCGTCGAACTCGATCTCGCCCGCGATTGGAGCGTGCGGACGATGGCGCGACACATCGCAGTGAGCGAGGAACACCTGCGCCGACTCTGCCATCGCCACCATCGGCGCAGTCCGGCCGAGCATCTCACCGATCTGCGCATGCGCCGGGCCAGCACGCTCCTGCGCGCCTCGCCGTCACCCGTCGAGAGCATCGCACTCGCGGTCGGCTACGCGTCGGTGTATTCGTTCTCGGTCGCATTCCGACGTTGGAGCGGACAGCCCCCCGGACGCTTTCGCCGCGGCTGATTACGTCGGTTCAGCAACCCCTGTTCCGCAATGGAGGTTTAACGCAAAGATCGCGAAGGCCGCAAAGCACGCAAAGAAGGGCGGGGCTATTTGGTTCCGGCTCCGCCGGGTTGGGATCATTCCAGCAACCCACTCCGACGCGGGCGCACACGAGGTGCGCCCCTTCGCGATCTCAGCGTTCACCGGATCAATTCCATGGCGGGCTGGAGTAGCCCATCTCTTCGCGTCCGGCCATGACGTGGCGCAACACGCGAATCAGGTCCTGTTGCGAGAACGGTTTTTCCAGAATCGCCGCCACGCCGAGCGCCTTCATTTCGTCGACTTCGACCTGACCGATCTCGCCGCTCGACAACACAAACGCCGCCTGCGGCGCGACGCTGCGGGTATGGCGAATGAGAGTCGGTCCGTTCATCTCCGGCATGTCCTTGTCGGTGATGACCAGGTCCAGCTCCGCGCCGCGCTCCTGGATGACGAGAAACGCTTCCCCGCCGTTGGTCGCCGTGATCACTTCAAAACCGAGCCCGGTCATCACACTGCGCCCGACTTCTCGAATCGAGGCCTCATCATCGACGAACAACACCAGGCATCCCGTCCCGTCGACGTCACAATCCACCAAGGGCGGACGGGTTTCCGTGCTCACCGGATGCGCGAGCGCCGGCAGATAAACAAAGAACTCCGTGCCGACACCGACCTGCGACTTGATCCGGATCGCGCCACGATGACTGCGCACGATGCCGAGTGCGGTGGCGAGGCCGAGCCCGGTGCCTTTTTCCACGCTCTTGGTGGTGAAAAACGGTTCGAAAATGCGGTCGATGATTTCCGCCGGGATGCCACCGCCGGTGTCCGCCACCTGAACCTCCACGTAGTCGCCCGGCTCCAGCATGACATCGGGTGGCATCGTCTCCGCCGCCAGCGTCGATTCCCGCACCGCAATCGTCAGCTCACCGCCATCAGGCATGGCGTCACGCGCATTCACGCAGAGATTGAGCAACACTTGATGCAGCTGGGTCGGGTCGCCCTCAATCGGGGACAAGGTGCGCGGGCAGTCGATCGCCACGCGAATGTTCTTCGGAAACGTGGGCTCGATCAGACCTTCGATTTCGTTGAGCAAGTGCCGCAGTTTCACCGGCACGCGATCGCCGCCCGCGCCTTTGGCAAACGTCAGCAACTGCTTCACCATGGCCGCGCCACGCCGGGTGCTGACCTCCATCGCCTGAATCAATTCGCAGGACTGCGGGTAACGCTGCTTCAGCAGCTCGATCGCCATCAGCACCGGTGCGAGCGCATTGTTCAAATCGTGCGCGATGCCGCCGGCGAGCAAACCGATGCTCTCAATGCGTTGGGTGCGCAGGGCGGCACGCTCGGTCTGTTTGCGTTCGGTGATATCGTGCATGACGACCACCGCCCCCACCCGCTGTCCCGCCTCGTCGAACAACGGATCTCCGCTGGCCACGATGAAACGCGGCGGACGCCCGGCCGTCACGATCGCCATCTCCGCGCCCCGCACCTGCTCACCCCGGGCGGCGCGCACCAGCGGAATGTCTTCGAGCGCGAGCGGCGTGGTGCCATCACCCGCAAAAAGATCGAACGTATCGGCCCAACGTGAAGGTTCGACCTCGGCGATATCGTGGCCGTGCCACTCGCGCGCGGTCTTGTTGAAAAACGTCAGCTTCTCGTCGCCATCGCAGGCGACGACACCTTCGGCGAGATTTTCCATCAGCACCGCCAGCAGGCTTTGCTGACGTTTCAGTTTTTCCGTGGTCTCGTATTCGCGGGTGATGTCCCGGGTGATCATGGCAAAGCCCAGCAAGACCCCGTTTTCATCGTGCACCGCGTTGATGATCACATGGGCCCGATAACGCGTGCCATCGCCGCGCACGCGCCAGCCGATGTCCTCCGCCCGCCCCGTCTCCTGCGCCAGTTCCAGATCGCGTTGCGGTTGCCCCGCCTGCACCGCTTCCGGCGGATAAAGACAGGCGTGGGAACGCCCGAGCACTTCCTCGGCCGCATAGCGTTTGGTCCGCGCCGCGCCTTCATTCCAACTCACGACCCGGCCCTCGGTATCGAGCATGATCAGCGCGTGTTCCCGCAGCCCTTCGACCAACATGCGAAACCGTGCTTCACTCTCCCGCAGGCTGTGCGTGCGGGCCTGCACGCGCTGCTCCAACTCGGCGTTGACCCGCGCCATCTCCTGCGTCGCCGCACGGCTCGCCGTCACGTCGCGGGCCAAGGCGTAGACCTGGCCGGTGCCCAGATCCATGCGCGACCGCCAGGACAGCCATTTCCAGGAACCGTCGCGGCACTGGTAGCGGTTTTCAAAATCCAACACCGCTTCGCCACGAGCCATATCGGCCATCGCCGTCTCGGTCGCTTACAGCGGCTTCAAGCTCGCCTACATCGGCGC
>CBINJL010000430.1:0-3574 GCA_966250925.1 uncultured Opitutus sp.
ATGGGGTTGTCACCGCGACGGGTTTGCGGGACGAAACGGGCATGATCTGCGCCTCTCTCCTCTCGCTTTCCCGTTCCTCAATGCTGCGCGCCGGCGTTTTGTCGCTGCTGATGTTCGTCGTGTCGTGGGCCGAGACCCGGACGTTCAGTGACGAACCTGAAGCGATGTCGGCTGCAACGCGGCTGCCGTTCGTGGCGGTGGACGGAAATCGTTTCGTGAACGAGGCCGGCGAGACCCTGGTGTTTCGCGGCCTGGCGTTTTCCGATCCCGCCTCGCTGGTGGAGCGCGGGCAGTGGGGCCGTCGGTATTTCGAGGAGGCGAAGGCGTGGAACGCCAATCTCGTGCGCATTCCGGTGCATCCCGCCGATTGGCAGCGGCTCGGCGAAGAGGAGTATTTGAAGTTGCTCGACGAGGCGGTGGCGTGGGCCGGTGAACTCGGCCTCTACGTCATCATCGACTGGCACACGATCGGCAACCTGTTGACCGGTGTTTTCCATACCGGCGGCTATCGCACCACGCGCGATGAGACCTTCCGGTTTTGGTATACGATCGCGCAACGTTACCGCGGGAATCCCACCGTCGCCTTCTACGAACTCTACAACGAGCCGACCAACAACCAGGGGCGGATGGGGCCGATGCCGTGGGCAGATTACAAGAAGTTCATCGAGGATCTGATTTCGATGATTTACGCCATCGACGACACCGTCATCCCGCTGGTCGCCGGATTCAACTGGGGTTACGACCTGCGGCACGTTGCCACCGATCCGATCGCCAAGCCCGGCGTCGCCTACGTCTCACACCCGTATCCGCAGAAGCATCGCGAGGACTGGGAAAAGAACTGGGAGGCAACCTGGGGATTTGTGGCGCAACGCTATCCGATGGTCTGCACCGAATTCGGCTTCATGCAGGAAAACGAACGCGGTTCACATGTGCCCGTGATCGGCGACGAAGTTTACGGCGAGGCGATCATCAAGTTCTTCGAAGATCGCGGCATCTCGTGGACGCCGTGGGTCTTCGATCCGTTGTGGACGCCGAACCTGATTCTCGACTGGGACTACACGCCGAGCCGCCAGGGGAAGTTTTTCCGCGAGAAAATGCAGGAATTGAATCGTCAGGGTGGGCCGCGGCAGGAGTAGTCGCGTGAGCGCTCCGGGCCGACTGCGCGCGATTGACAGGTGAGGATGTTTTAATCACAGCCGTAAAACCGATGCGACGTCCCGTGACCTTATCCTGGCTGAACCTGCTGTGCACCTTCGTGGTGACGCTCAGCCTGTTCGGTTCGGCGGGCGTGGCGCAGATCGAGACCACCGCCGTCCGCGCTCAGTCGAGCATTTCGGCGGCCAGCCAGGTCTCGGCGCAGACCTTTGCGGCGACGGTGCCGGACGGCGGCAGCCGGTTGGTTCGCAGTGACAAGCCGCTTACGCCGGGCGTGCAGCCGGTATCCCTTTCGCCGACGGTGTCGATTCCTCGCGCGGGATTGTCCGGCCTGCGGCAGTTTCCGTCACCGCGATCCGTGGTGACACCATCGATTGGCATCACGTTGGTCGGTATCGTCGAACTGAGACTGTAGAGCGAGCGGACAGCCTTGTCCGTATCGCGGGCGCCGGACGAAGTCCGGGCTCTTTGTCTCAACGCATCCCTCGGATGCGAATACTGCGTGCGGCCGGCCCACAGCCGGTGCGGCCGCGTCACCTCATTCGACGTTACTGCATGTCCTCATCTTCTTCGCAAACACCTCAATCCGGCGGCTCCGATCGACACGATAAGGATGCTCGTGCCGGCTGGGGGTTGTTCATCGGCGCCGCCATCGGGACGCTGCCTGCCTTGTTCATGGGCGGGCGCTGGTGGGCGCTGCCATTGTTCACCTGTGCGGTGGGCTGGTTGATCGGCGCATTCATCGACCGGTCCCGGTCGTGAATGCTTCGGGGCGCTTTTGCCCCATCACCTCGTTCGCCCGACCGGCCATGCCGTCGGTGCGAGCGGGGATGTTTACCTTACCATAATTTCAAAACTTCATCGTGAAAACCAATTCCTCTCTTCGCGTCCGCACTGCGGACTCTCACATCAATTCGCAAAACGGCGACACACGCTGGTTTTGGCTGGGCTATCTTTTCGGTGGCGCGATCGGCGCGGTGCTCGGCCTGTTTATCGGCGATATCGCAGGCTGGATCTACATGTGCGGCACCGCCGGCTGCTTCATCGCACTGGGGCTCGATCCGGAATCACGCAAAATGTCGTAAGTGATCGCACTCCGCCAACCGACTTTTGGTCCGAGCATGTATCCACAATCCGGATTTTCCTCGGCGGACTGTTGCCGCAAGGTGGTCTGGGCGCGGCTGGTTTTATTCGTCGCCGCGTTGCCGATCCTGTCAGCGCTCGCAACCCGTTTCGACTCCGCGGGATCGACGTCTCCTGCGCAGTCGGCAACAGGTGCCTTATGAAATCCCTCCGGACCACGGCATCGGCGATCACCTCTGATCTGCCGGGATTGTCCGCCGAACTGCGGACATTGTCGGAGCACTGCCGCGGGCAGCCAAGGCCGCTCGGGGAATTGCTCGATGTGCTGGGCGGGCGGGCGCCGGCGTTGCTGATCATTGTCTGCGCCTTGCCGTTCCTGACGCCGATTCCGCTGCCGGGGTTATCCACGGCGTTCGGGTTGGTGATCCTGCTGCTCTCGTATCGCTGTGTGCAGGGACAACCGTTGTGGCTGCCGCATCGCATTCGGCGCGTGGAGGTTTCGGGGCAGAAACTGGCTGAGGTGCTGGCGGCCGGCAGTCGGTTGGTCGGGTGGTTGGAGCGTCGCATCGCGTCGCGATTTCAAGTGCTGGTTGATACCGAATGGAAACATCGACTGCACATGGCGGTGGTTGTTGTGTCGGCGCTCCTGTTGATGATTCCTCTCCCGCCGGTGCCGCCTTTCACCAACCTCTTGCCCGCGCTGGTCGTGATCGTGATGACGTTCAGTGTGTTCAAGCGCGATGGGCTCGGAGTCCTCGTGGCTTATGTGCTGCTGGCCGTCACGTTGATTTACTTCTCGTTTTGGGCGGCGCTGGTGGTTCAGGTGGTCGAGAGTTTGATTGCAACGGGCTTTGGATCATGACGTCTGCTTGGCATTTCAGCGGCGTCGTGGTGAGGCATTGGTTTTAGAATAATCGTTTTTCCTATGAATGAATGGCTTGGTCTCCTCATCGGGTTGGTCGCGTTGTATTACGGCGCAGAGTTTTTGGTCAAAGGCGGCGCCGGGCTGGCGTTGCGGCTGGGGCTCACGCCGCTGGTCATCGGGCTTACGGTGATCGCGTTTGGCACCAGCAGTCCGGAACTCGTGGTGAGTGTGCAGGCCTCGCAGGCCGGCAACGGAGCCATCGCCATCGGCAACGTGGTCGGCTCAAACGTCTGCAACATCGCGCTGATCCTCGGGCTCTGCGCCCTCATATCGCCTATGCGGGCCGACGTGCAGGTGATCCGGCGTGACGTGCCGATCATGATCGGCGTCGCGGTCGGAGGGCTGCTGGTGCTGGCCGATGGCCGGCTGGTGCGTTGGGAAGGCGGCGTGCTGTTGGCAACGCTGCTGCTC
>CBINJL010000431.1:0-3559 GCA_966250925.1 uncultured Opitutus sp.
ACCTGCTGGCGGCCTCCGCGGTGCTGCCGGTGCTGGCCGGCACGGCCAAGGGGACCGCGCAACGACTCGCGTTGCTCGCGCTCGCCAGCGTCATCAGCGCGGCGTTGGTTTGGTCCGGTGGCCGCGCGCCGCTGCTCGGACTCGGGGTCGCGGTTGTATTCGCAATCGCACTACTTCCGCGGGAGCGACGCGGGGCGGTCGCGTTTGCCTTTGCCGCCGTCGCCCTCGCCAGCTTCGCCCTCAGCACCTTGTATTGGAACACGCACAGTCACCTCGGCTGGTGGCGGGCGTGGCAGGCCACCACGGGCCGCGCCGATCTCAATGCCGTGAGTTCGCTGCGTCTGGAGACCTGGAAAATCTGTGCGCAACACCTGCAGGCGCATCCCTGGTTCGGCATCGGCCCCGACGGCTACCGCTTCATTCATCCGCGCCTGGGCGGTCAACAACCGCACAACGTCGCGATTCAGTGGGCGCTTTCGGCCGGCATTCCGTTTGCCCTGCTCGGCACGGCCGCGCTGTTGGCCCTGTTGCGCGCGATATGGATTCGGGTAAAATCGCAACTCGCCGCACCGGGCAACACGGGCAACGAATCAAACGCCTTCGACTCCGCGTTCATCGCCGCCGCCACGGCGACCATGGCGGTGACCATCGCCGCGCTACTCGACGGCGGTTACTATCATGTGCTCAGCACCACTTCGCTCGCGATAGGCCTTGGCCTGCTGATCGGCCCGGTCGTGACGCTTGCGGCCACCTTGCCGCCGCCGCGATTCACCCTGGGATGGCGCTGGGCCGGACGACTGGGCGTGGCGACGATCATTCTCGCGTTGAGCGTGCATGCCTGGCTCTTCCACGCCCTCGCCCGCGCCACTCCGCCGCCAACACCCGATGCGCCGGTCGTCCGCGTTCTGCGCGCGTTTCCCTCCACCACCTTCGGCTTGGAGCGCTGGCTCGACACTTGGGCCGAAGACGATCCTCGGGAGGCCCTCGCCTGGGCGCGATGGGCCGGACAACACTCAGCCTATCGCTGGTATCTGCACCTGTGGTCGGCCAAGCTGCTGCTACGCCTCGGCGAACCGGCGGCGGCGCGGGCGGAATGGTTGAACTACAACCGTTTGCGCATGAACGCTCAACTTCAGCACAAGGATTCCGCACCCGCCGACGTGGAGGAATCCCCGTCGACGCCATAGGCGGACAACGCTCCCTGCATCATTTTCGTTGACGCTATATTTTCTCCAATTTTTAGTGCTTGTCGAAAATGCCGGAAGCCCCCCGTTTTGATTTCTCGGTCCTGCGCACTCTCCGCCGCCAGCACGATATGACGTTGCAGGCGTTGTCGGAGCGATCGGGCGTGTCGCTGGCCGTGATCTCGAAATTGGAGCGCAACCAGCAGCAACCGGCGCTCGACACCCTATACAGCCTCAGCCGGGCGTTTGGCGTGAGCGCGACCGATCTACTCGCCATGGCCGAGTCGTCGTTGGCGCATCGCACCCGCGAAAAATCCCACGCCGCCGGTCAATTCAAGTTTCGCGAAATACGTTACGCCAATGCGGTCGCGTTGCTGGGCGAAGCCCCGGCCGGCGCAGCGATTTCCCGGCCGGAAGTCCATCACGACGACACCGAGGTCTGCTGGGTTTGGGAAGGTCGCCTGCGCCTCTCGTTGCCGCACGAAACCTTCGAATTGAAAAGCGGCCAAAGCATCCAGTTCGACGCCATTCAGGAACACACCTACGCCGCGCTCGACGACACGCGTTTCCTGATTCTGCACCTGCGCAAAGACAAGCGTTACTAACCCTCCCGCACGCCCTCCGCCTTTCCCTTCCCTTTCACTCCTGCCTCTCACTTTTCCGCTCATGATCATCGACGAAAACCTCACGCCTGCCGATCTCGCTCCGGCCCTCGAACGCTTCTGGAAACTATCCGGCCAGAAGATCGACCTCATCCTCAAGGAATACGATCCCGCCAAGGGCTCGCCCGTCTTCACCGTCGGCGGCAAATACACCACGCGCGGTTGGACCGAATGGACCGAAGGCTTTCACTACGGCTCGGCCTTCCTGCAATTCGACGCCACCGGCGAACAGCGTCATGCCGACGAAGCCCGCCGCCTGACCGTCGAGCGCATGGCGTCGCACGTTTCGCACATCGGCGTGCACGATCACGGTTTCAACAATCTTTCGACCTACGGCAACTGGCTGCGCCTCCAGCGCGAAGGCAAACTGCCCGCCGACCAAATCGAATTCTGCGAACTCGCGATCAAACTCTCCGGCGCCATCCAGGCATCGCGCTGGTCGAAGACCTTCGAAGGCGGCGGCTACATTTATTCGTTCAACGGTCCGCACTCGCTCTTCGTCGACACCATCCGTTCCTGCCGCATCGTGATGGTGGCACATGCGTTCGGCCATCGTCTGATGGGCGAAAACGACGCCGCGATTTCGCTGCTGCAACGCGCGCTCCAGCACATCGAGGCAACGGCCAAATACGCCGTCTTCTACGGCGAAGGCCGCGACAGCTACGACGAATGGGGTCGCACCGCGCACGAGTCCGTCTTTAATCCCAACGACGGCCGGTTCCGTTGCCCGAATTCCCAGCAGGGCTACTCCGGCTTCACCACCTGGACGCGTGGTCTCGCCTGGGCCATGGTGGGTTTCGCCGAAGAACTCGAATTCATCGACACGTTGTCCGACGCCGATTTCGAACCGTTTGGCGGGAAAGCCAAGTGGAAGGAACTCATGCTCAAGGGCGCCCGTGCGACCTGCGATTGGTTCATCGCCAACACGCCGACCGACGGCGTGCCCTATTGGGATGGCGGAGCTCCCGGCCTCGTGCATCTCGGCGACTGGCGCAACCGCCCGGCCGAGCCGTTCAACGACCATGAGCCGGTCGACAGTTCCGCTGCCGCCATCGGCGCGCAGGGCCTCATCCGCTTGGGGCGCTATCTCGGCACCGACACCGCCGACGGCAAACGCTACTACCAGGCCGGTCTCACCTCGCTGCGCACGTTGCTGACCGACACCTATCTCGGCGTCGCGCCCGAACACCACGGCCTGTTGCTGCATTCGGTTTATCACCAGCCCAACGGCTGGGATCATGTGCCCGAAGGCCGCAAGGTTCCCTGCGGCGAAGCCTGCATGTGGGGCGACTATCACCTCCGCGAACTCGCCCTCACAGTCGACCGCATCCGCCAGGGCCAGCCCGACTACACCTTCTTCGGCTGCCTGAAGTAACGTATAACCTCTTTCTCTTTCTTCTTTATCTTAATCTTTCTCCCCGACCTTGGACGCTGGCCGTTCCGATCTGGGAGAAAGAATAAAGAGAAAGATAAAGAATAAAGAATCCCCCATGTCCCTTCCCGCTCCTCTCCCCGATCTCGATCGGCTCTGTATCCACACCATCACGACAAAACCGTGGGACCTTCCGACTGCCGCCGCCAAGTTCAGCGCGGCCGGCGTAAAGGGTATCACGGTGTGGCGCGACACCCTTGCCGGCCGTGACATCGCCGAGTCCGGACGCATGCTGCGTGATCACGGGCTTTCCATTGTCTCCCTCTGTCGCGGTGGCTTCT
>CBINJL010000432.1:0-3556 GCA_966250925.1 uncultured Opitutus sp.
CGGGCGCCGGCCTGGCTGCGCTGCACTTTCGGCGGACTGGCGGTGTGGCTGATCGGTTCGACCGTGTTTCTGTGGACTGGTGACACCGGCGTCTTCGGCCTCGGTTACGAAGACCTTTCCCAGGCGCTCAACGGCCAGATGCAATGGGGCAACGCCGCCCTGCTGCTCGTGGCCAAACTCGTCGCCACCGCCGTCTGTTACGGACTCGGCGCGTGCGGCGGCATCTTCGCGCCGACGCTGTTCTTCGGCGGCATGGCCGGCGCCGCCATCGCCGGCCTGATTTCACTCGTCTTCCCGCTCACCGTGGCCGGTCACGTGACGCTCGCCGTCGTCGGCATGTGCGCCTGTCTCGGCGCGGTCGTGCGCGCTCCCGTCACCGGCCTGCTCATCGTGTTCGAGATGACGCATGAATTCGCCATGGTCCCGGCGCTGATGGTCGGCGGCCTCGTCAGCATCGCCATCGCCAAGCGGTTTCTGCCGCACAATTTCTACGACGTCATCCTCGAGCAGGACGACCAGGCCGTCGAACGGGTCATGCCGCCGCGCGACCTGCGCTCGTGGCAGGAAACCCCAGTGAGCCGCGCGGCCAACTTCCGGCCGGTGCTGGTGCGTGACCTCGCGCCCGAGGCCGTGCGCAAACTCTTGGCCGAAACCAACCACGACTGCTATCCGGTCGTGATCGACCGCAAGCTTCACGGTGCGATCACCCGCGAACACCTGCAGCGCATCATTGATCACGGCGAAGCGCCGATCATCGACGCCGTCGCCACCTGCCGACGCGACGCCACCATCCGCGATGTGCAGAGCAAGGTAATCGAATCGCCGGCCAACCTCGTCGTGATCGTCGGCGGTGAGGAGGAAGTCGTGATCGGCCTCATGACGTTGCACGACATCCTGCGCGCGGAGATTCTGTTCACGAAGGAGTGAGCCAGTCTGAAGTAAGAAGTAGGATGTAAGAAGTATGAAGAAAAGGCAGCTTTCGTTGCGGCCACATTGCCCCCTACTTCTCTCCCCCGCTCCGATCCGCCTTCTTACTTCATACTTCTCACTCCATCCTTAGCCGCCGTGTCCAAACTCTACTTCTACTACTCCGCGATGAACGCCGGCAAAAGCACCGTGCTGCTGCAGTCGAGCTACAATTATCAGGAACGCGGCATGCGCACGATGTTGTTTGCCCCGGTGGTGGATCAACGCGCGGGCATCGGCCGGATCGCTTCGCGCATCGGGCTGAGTGCGGAGGCGCAGGCCTTCACCGATTCCGACGATCTCTTCAAACGCGTGCTCACCCGCCACGGCGAGGAAGGACTCGCCTGCGTCCTGGTCGACGAGGCCCAGTTCCTCACCCGCCGCCAGGTCGAGCAATTGTGCAAGGTCGCCGACAAGCTCGACATCCCCGTGCTCTGCTACGGTCTGCGCACTGATTTTCAGGGCAACCTTTTCGAAGGCAGCGGTGCGTTGCTCGCCCTCGCCGACGATCTCATTGAGCTGAAAACCATCTGCCACTGCGGCCGCAAGGCCACCATGAACCTGCGTGTCGGCCCCGACGGCAAGGGTTTGCGCGAAGGCCAGCAGATTGAGATCGGCGGCAACGAACGTTACATCTCGATGTGCCGCCGCCACTATTTCGAAGCGCTGGCCGAGTAACCGCGACTTGGGGGCGCCCGTGCGCTCCAATATCCGCGCAACCCTTCGCAATTCTCGCCGCGGCTTCAAACTTCGCAAACGCCGGATCGTCTGCCAGCGTCGAAGGGCTCAACTTTGCCAAGCCATGACCTCTGACTGGAAAAACGCCGCGGTTTCCGCCGCCGATGCCGTCGCCGTCGTCAAAAGCGGCGACTGCGTGTTCGTCCACGGCGCGGCCGCCACCCCCACGCCGTTGCTCGAAGCCCTCGCCGCCCGCAGTGACCTCGAAAACGTGCGGGTCTACCATCTCCACACCAACGGCCCCGCGCCGTTCGCCGATCCCGGGCAGGAGCAACACTTCCGCTCCATCTCCCTGTTCACCGGCCAACCCCTGCGCGCCGCCATCGCCGAAGGTCGCGCCGATTTCGTGCCCATTTTTCTGTCCGACATTCCCGGGCTGTTTTTGTCCGGCCGCGTCAAACTCGACGTCGCGTTGCTGCAACTCTCGCCGCCCGACGCCCACGGCCTCTGCTCGCTCGGCACGTCGTGCGACGCCGCCAAAGCCGCCGCCGACACCGCCGCCACGGTCGTGGCTGAGTTTAATGCCCAGATGCCGCGAACCCACGGCAATAATATTGTCCGCTACGATCGCGTTGCCCGTCACATCGCCACCGATCGTCCCCTGCTCGGCCATGCCCCGCACCCGGAAACCGAGATCGAAGCCGCCATCGGCGAACAGGTCGCCGCGCTGGTCGAGGACGGTTCAACGCTGCAGATGGGCATCGGCGGCATTCCCGACGCCGCCCTCGCGCGCATGCACGACAAGGTCGACCTCGGCATCCACACCGAGATGTTCTCCGACCGTATCGTCGATCTGTTCGAGGCCGGCGTCATCACCAACCGCTACAAGACAGTCGCAGCCGGCCGCCTCATCACCAGTTTCATCGCCGGCACCCAACGCCTCTTCGACTTCGTGCGCGACAATCCGCTGGTCCATTTTCATCCCTGCAACTGGACCAACGACACCGCGCTCATTCGCAAGAACCCGAAGGCCGTCGCGATCAATTCCGCCATCCAGATCGATCTCACCGGCCAGGTCTGCGCCGACTCCATCGGCCACCGCATTTTCTCCGGCATCGGCGGACAGATGGACTTTATTCGCGGCGCCGCGCTTTCGCCCGGCGGCAAGGCCATCATCGCGCTCCCGTCGCAGGCCATGGGTGGCAAGGTCTCGCGCATCGTGCACGAACTCAATCCCGGCGCCGGCGTCGTCACCACCCGCGGCCATGTGCATTGGGTGGTGACGGAATTCGGCGCGGTCAACCTGCATGGGCTGACCCTGCGCGAACGCGGCGAAGCGCTGATTTCCATCGCGCATCCCGACTTCCGCGCCGAGCTCACCCGCGACCTCAATCGCATCCGGCACTTCACACCGTTGCCGGATTGATCCGTCTCCGCAGCGCTCGCGTTAGGTCACGACATCCTCCTCCGGTTCACGCCGCGACGAGGCCGGTGTCGCGCGCCAGAACGCGAGCCCGAGACCGAGCGGACCGATGCGGCCCAAGAACATCAGCATGATCACGATGGTCTTGCCCGCTGCGGTGAGCTCCGCCGTGAGGCCACGACTCAACCCCACCGTGCCCAGCGCGGAAATGCATTCGAAAACACCATCGCCCAGATCGGCGTCCGGCTGCGCCAGCGCCAGCGCATAAATGCCGAGAGCCAGCGTGGTCACGTAAAACACCGCCTGCGCCACCGCGATGCGGATACGCACCGCCGGGATCTCGCGACCAAGAAACGTCGGTCGCGAACGCTGCCGCACCACGGACATCATCACCGCCCAAAGCGCCGTGAAGGTGGTGGTTTTCAAACCGCCACCGATGCCGGCCGGCGAAGCGCCGATGATCATCACCACCGAGAGCAGAAACGCATT
>CBINJL010000433.1:0-3554 GCA_966250925.1 uncultured Opitutus sp.
GGAAAACCAGAGATCGCCCAACGATCCCTCGCCGAGCAAGGCATCCAGGTCCTTGTGATCGGACAGCCGGGTAAAATGCGCCGCCCGCCCCTGCTTTTGCGCGATCACGACCTCCTCGGGATGATCGCGAAACAGATCCAACAGGTAAGGTGAGTGCGTTGTCGCGACCACCTGCACCGGTTCGCGCTGCAGCCCGAAATCACGCGGATAACTCAAGCGATAAACGACATCGCGCACTTCCCGCAGCAGTCGCGGATGCAGCCCGCGATCCAATTCCTCAATACAGACAAGTCCCGGCGGTTCGGGGTCGTGGGCGATGGCGCACAACGCGAGTGCGTAGAGCGTGCCCTGCGACAACCCGTCGGCCTGCACCCATTCGTCCTCCTCGACCAGGCGCAGGGCGATTGTGACTCCGCCTTCAGCGGCATCGATTCGCAAGTCGTCGTATTCGGCGAACAACGCCAGCACTTCGTCGCGAAACGCCGCAAACACGGCCGGACGATGCCGCGCCCAGGCCGCCGCCACGGCGGAAAGATTGCCTCCGTTGCCCGCCAGCGGCGCCACCGGTTCCTCCGGCACCACCTGGGCCATGGCGTAGTGATCGAGCAAATACACCCGCGCCTGGATCAATCGCTCGCGCAGCGCCGACCAGGCTCCGACTTCAGGCAAGGCGGATGCCGCGCGACGCACCCGCAGCAGATCGCAGCGTGTCTCGCCCGAGCAGCCGAGAATCACTTCCGTGTCGGCCCACGGCGCCGTGAAGGTGAAGGTCACTTCCGGGCGTCCGGGCTTCGCTTCCTCGCGATCCTGAATGAAGGGCGGGACGGTGTCCGGGGGAATCCGCTCGGCCAGGCGACGCAACTGCATGAGGGCCGAAATGAGACTGCTTTTTCCGGAACCGTTGGGCCCCACCAGGAGATTAAACGGCGCCAGTTCGAGCCGGGTGTGACGCAGGGCCTTGAAGCTGCGAAAGGCGACGGAAGCAATCATCGCGCCCGATCCTGGCGGGTGAATTCGCGCAGCGCAACCACGGCCGTTTCGCGAGCTGCCGACTCAGGGCGACTGCAGCGCCCGGGCCAGCAATTGCTCCAATTGCGCCGTGCCGATCTGCGCTAGAGATCCGTCCAACTTGATGTCGCGCACCAGCGGAAGATATCCGAGCGCATCCTCGGACGGTTGCAGGAGATTGAGCGTTTGCAGGTTCGTCGCCAACTGTTCGCGGGCCGACGTCTGGATGTTGAGCACCAGCGGCTGACGCCACACCGGCACGCCGGGCTGGTAGTCGATTTTCCCCTGCCCGACCAAACGAAACGTCGGCGAAATCAACGACAGATCGCGCAACTGCACGTCGCCGGACGTGCCGCGGGTCAATTCGAGATTGAGTTGATCGAAGTTGAGCGCGGAAAGCTGTGATGCCACCGCGGTGGCTGCCTCCACCTTGGCCGCGTAGCTCGCCACCTTGCTGTTGCCCGAAGCCATCGCCAGCAGACTGCCCAACGCGGACACCGCCTTGCTGCCGGTCTGCAGGTAGCGATCAACTTTCACGCCAAGCGCGCGCAACACGCCGCCGGAGCTCGTCACCGTCGCCTCGATCAACGCCGCGTCCGCCAACTCGGCCAGACTCGCCGCGGAACCGGAAACCGTGACCGTGCTGTTGAACGCACCTTCCAGCGGCGGCGAGGCGGCAGGATCAAGCACACGCAGCAACGCCCCGACTTCCAGTCCGTCAACCTTGGCCGTGCCGGCGGCGGAATAGCTCGCGGCAGATGCCGCCGCATAATCGAGCTTGCCGTCAAAAGTCATCGATCCGCCCGTGCCCAGGTCCGCCCGCAGCCCGCTCATCTGCACTTGGTTTTCCTCGACGACGATATCGCCGCGCACGTCGCTCAGTTGCATGCCGTTCGGCAGCACGACTTCCCCCAGTGCGGTTTTGAACGTGCCGGTGACGCCTTGCCAAATCGGGCCCGTCGTCGGCACGCCGGTTGCCGGGGTGTCCGTCGTAATCGGCGCGGCGGTGGTTTCGCCTTCCGCCATCGCAAACGGCGCAGCGAGCAATTGCAGATCGGCAACGTAGGCCCGCGGCCCGCTGAGACTGCCCTCAACTCGCCACCCCGTCGCCGGAGTGGTCGGCACGGCGTGCAGATTGAGGGTGAGATCGGATATGCGCCCCTCGGCCGTAAAATGCATCGGCAAGTGCGCTTCGATGGCGCCGTCGGTCAACAGATCCAGGCGGGCATCGAGCTGCGTTGTCGGCAGCGCCGCACCGTCGGGCAAACGCAGATCGGCCAACAGCATCGAGGCCGCGAGTGACACGCGCTCTTCCATGCCGAGACCGAAGTCCGCCTCCAACCGCCCGGAGGTCAATCGCACGTCTGCCGTCACCGGGATGCGTTGCAACGCCGCCAGATTCATTTCGACGCGCACCGCCAAACGCGTGACCTCGGACTCACGCACCAATTGGCCTCCGCGCGCCGATGCGGTCAGGATCAGGCCGTCCTGATCGCTCACTTCCAGTCGATCCATTTCAACCTGCCAGCCGTCGGCCGTCATCTCAACGCCCACCTCCACCAGGACGTTGGCCTCGTCGAGCAACGCCCGGCCTTCCTCCGCCACCATCACGCCGTCGAGTTGAATGCCCTCCGTCGTGACCATGCGCAGGCCGCTGGACGACGCCAGGCCGACGAAACGCCCGCGCACGGGTTGCGAATCAATTACCAACGGCGCCAGCCAAGGCTGGGCCCAGGTCGACGGCACCCCGAGCAAATCGAGCGCAAACACCGGCTTGGTCGGCTCGGCCACACGCAGCTCCTGTGATTCGCCGCCGAGTTCGACGCCTTGCAACAAATCCAAACGCAGCACCGGCGCCGCGCCCTCCAGCGTGACTGCAAGCGCGGTGACTCGAATGTCTTCGCCATGACGCCCGCCGGCGAATTGGACGTCACCACTCAACGCGCCCAACGATTCCAGCTCCGGCATGACGACCTGCAGACCGTCGAGATCGTAGTGCAAAGCACCGTCGACGGTGATTTCGGTGAGTTCCGTGTCGGCGGAAAGGTTGCCTTCGCCCGCCACTTTGAATTTCGGCAGCGGCCAGCCCATGCTCAGACTGCGCACCGATTCATCCGACAACGCGACCGCCCACTCGCCGGTCAATCCGTCACCGTTTTCCGCCGCGGCCAACCGTCCGTTGAGCAGACGATTCGCCGCATCGCGCAGGTTGAAGTCCAGCCCCGGCCCGCTCGCTCCGTTCGTGTGCAGGTCGAAATCGAACTCGTAACGATCCGGCTCGGTGACTTCCAACCGCTGTCCGGTCAGCACCGAGTCCACCGTGATGCGTTCGATGGCCTGTGGGCCGACGCGTTGCGCGGTGATTTCCGCCTCCAGCGCCAGCGAACGAATACCGGCCGCGGTGGCTGCATCACCCGTTGCGGTCGTGGTGAGCGTGAAGTGTCCGGTATGATCGGGTTTAAAATCGCGACCAGTCAGCACGATGTCGGCGCTGATCGCGCTGCCCGAAGGCTCGCCCTGCCAGGTCGCACGACCGGCCAGGGTCA
>CBINJL010000434.1:0-3552 GCA_966250925.1 uncultured Opitutus sp.
ATCAGGTTGGCGTTTCGCGTGTCGATGTCTACGAGTGTCCCGAGAATTGAACGCAACCCTGCGTCAACTCCGCCGTCATAACGTTGCCCAACATGTCCGTCGCCGTCGCCCTCACCCGCCGCCTCCGTTTCCCGTCGTCTGCTGCCCGTCTCGTTTTCTGCGCCGGCGCGCTGATCGGCGGGTTGACGTCCGGGTGGGCGCAAAACACCGCGCGACCTTCGCCGTTCATGCAAAAGCAGGCCCCCGTGGCCAAGGCCGATGCGGCGCCGCAAAACACGGAGTATCAACTGAGCGGAGTCACCAAGATCGGTGCCGATGTGATGGTCTGCATCACCACGGTGGCCGACAAACGCAGCCGCTGGCTGAAGGTCGGCGAAACCGACCAGGGGTTCCGCGTCCTCAGTTTCGATCCCGAAAAACGCGAGGCCGTGGTCGAGAAAGGCGGACGCCAGCACGCCTTGGTCCTCAAGCAGCCAACCTACGATCCCGCCGCCCTCGCCGCCTATCAAAACACGGCGGCGTTGCCCAGCGGTCCGCTGCCGAGCGCCGGCGTCGCCCAACAGGTGGCATTGACCGATGACGAAAAAGCCACCGAAGCGCGCATGCTGGTCAGCGATTTGCTCGAAATCGGCATGATCCAGCGCAAGGCCTACCAGGAGGCCCAGACCAAGAAGCGCGAAGATCAAAACGCCGCCGCCAACGACGCCGCGTCGGTTACACCTCCCCCGCAGCCCGCGCCGGAGAAAGTTCAGCGCTGAAATCGGTGGCCCACACGCCCGGACCGGTCGCGATTTTCCGCTTCCTCCCGGCGCAGCGGCGCGTTTGGTTAGCCGGTTCATGAAGCTACTTATTACCGGCGTCTGCGGATTCGTCGGCAGCACCCTCGCCCGGGCGTTGCTCGAAACGGATTCCTCGCACGAATTGATTGGCGTCGATAATTTTATCCGGCCCGGCAGCGACTCGAACCGAGCCGACCTCAAACGACGCGGCGTGAAGCTGTTCCATGGCGACATCCGCGCCGCCGCTGATCTCGAAGCGTTACCCGCCGTTGACTGGGTCATCGATGCGGCCGCCAATCCCAGTGTGCTCGCCGGCGTGGATGGGCGCACCAGCTCGCGGCAATTGATCGAGCACAACCTGACCGGAACGGTCAACATGCTGGAGTTTTGCAAGGTCCATCGCGCCGGATTCACCCTGCTGAGCACGAGCCGAGTATATTCGATTCCGCCGCTGGCCGATCTCGCCGTCGCGGTGCATCGGGGGGCGTTTCGTCCCGACCCGACTGCCGCGCTGCCCGCCGGACTGAGCGTGGCCGGTGTCGACGAATCGTTTTCCACCTTGGCCCCGGTTTCCCTCTACGGGTCGACCAAGATCGCCAGCGAGGCCCTCGCGCTCGAATACGGCTGCACGTTCAACTTTCCGGTCTTCATCAATCGTTGCGGCGTAATGGCCGGGGCGGGCCAGTTTGGTCGTCCCGATCAGGGCATCTTTGCCTTTTGGATCAACAGCCACCTGCGGCGGCGCCCGCTCAAATACATCGGCTTCGACGGGCAGGGCCACCAGGTGCGCGATTGCCTGCATCCGCGCGATCTCGTGCCGTTGCTCGGTCGACAATTCGCCGCGGGCAATGCCACCGCAGTTGCAGATCGCATCATCAACGTCAGCGGTGGAGCGGCTTCCGCCATGTCGCTGCGACAACTCACCGCTTGGTGCGACGAGCGTTTCGGCGCCCATCCGGTTGCCACCCAGGCCGAGCCGCGCCCGTTCGACATTCCCTGGATGGTGCTCGATTCGGCCAAGGCCGAACGGATTTGGGAATGGCGGGCCGAGACGCCGACGTTGTCCATTCTGGAAGAAATCGCCGCCCACGCGGAAACCCATGCCGACTGGCTCGAACAATCGGCGCCCTTCTGATTCCCTTTCTCCCGCAAAACCCTTTCCGCTTTGAGCGCCCTCACCAGCAACCTGCCTGCGCCCACCTTGTTCTCCGTCGTCATTCCCGCGCGCGACGAAGAGGATTCCCTGCCGATCACGGTAGCCGCCATTCATGACACCTTCACCCGCGAAGGCATTCCCCACGAGATCGTGGTCGTCGACGACGGTAGCCGCGATGGCACGTGGACGGTGCTCAACGAGCTGAAGACTAAATTTCCCACGCTCGCCCACGTGAAAAATCCCGGCCCGCACGGCTTCGGTCGGGCCATCATCTACGGTCTCAATCACAGTCGGGGCGACGCGGTCGTCATCATGATGGCGGATTGCTCCGACGACCCCGAGGACGCGGTCAAATACTGGCGTCTCCTCGAACAGGGCTACGAATGCGCCTTCGGCAGTCGCTTCGTCAAAGGCGGCAAAGTGGTGGATTACCCGCGCTTGAAACTCTTCGTCAACCGCGTCGCCAACCTGTTCATCAAGGTGCTCTTCCGCGTTCCGCTCAATGACACCACCAACGCCTTCAAAGCCTATCGCCGCTCCGTGATTGACGGTTGCCGGCCGTTCCTTTCGCCCCATTTCAATCTCACGGTCGAAATCCCGCTCAAAGCCATCGTGCGCGGCTTCACTTGGAAAACGACCCCGATCAGCTGGCACAACCGCCGCTACGGCGAGGCCAAGCTCAAGATCAAGGAAATGGGCAGCCGTTACTTCTTCATCTGCATGTATGTCTGGCTGGAGAAATACTTCAGCCGCGGCGACTACCGGAGACCGGCCGACCGGGCCTGAAAACCGCATTGCCCTCGTCCGCCGCGAAACAGACGCTCTTTCTTTTGCCATGATCTATCTACTCGGAGGCTCCGGTTACGTGGGGCAGGCCTATCAGGACCTGCTCACACGCAAAAACATCCCCTTCAAGAACCTGCGCCGAGCGGAGGTCGACTACACTGACGTCGCCACTCTCACCGCCGCGCTCCAGGCCGACCGGCCGGAATTCCTGATCAACGCCGCCGGCTACACCGGCAAACCCAATGTTGATGCCTGCGAAACCGACAAGGCCGAGTGCCTGTTTGGCAACGCCGTCCTCCCAGGCCGGATCGCCCTCGCCTGCGCAGCCGCCGGCGTGCCGTGGGGCCATGTTTCCAGCGGCTGCATCTTCACCGGCAAACGCGCCGACGGTTCCGGCTTCACCGAAGAGGACGCGCCCAACTTCTGTTTCCGCACCGACAACTGCTCGTTTTACAGCGGCACCAAGGCCCTCGGCGAAGAAACCCTGGCCGGGGTCGACAATGTCTACATCTGGCGCCTGCGCATTCCGTTCGATCACCGCGACAACCCGCGTAACTACCTGACCAAACTGATCCGCTATCAGCGCCTGCTCGACGCCGAGAATTCCATTTCGCAACTCCACGAATTCGTCGCCGCCACCTTCGCCTGCTGGGAAAAACGCATTCCGTTCGGCACCTACAACGTCACCAATCCCGGCCATGTCACCACCCGCGAAGTGGTCGATCTGATCAAGGCCAGCGGCGTCTGCACCAAGGACTTCGATTTCTTCGCCGACGAAGAGGAATTCATGCGCATCGCCGCCAAGACCCCGCGCTCCAACTGCGTGATGTC
>CBINJL010000435.1:0-3538 GCA_966250925.1 uncultured Opitutus sp.
CCCCCGATTGTGAGCATACCAACGGAGAACGTCCCAGAGCTCGGGCCAGTCCAATCGCCGATTTCCGTCGCTGGCCAGGACCCGAGCCGCGAGTAGCCAGGGCGCTGCATGCCCCCCGGCGGCTTGGTGCTTCGCTTGGATCGTCGACTCTGCAAGCACGCCCAAGTGCGTGAGCGCGCGTTCCATGCGGGCGATGCGCTGACGGGTTGCGCGAACGTGTCGCCGTTGCTGGCGGTGAAGCCGTCGCTGACTGGGCAGGGCGCTATCCTTCTCAAAAAGAACCACCCCGGTGCCGAGGATGGAAGTTGGCCCGTCGGCTGACTCAGTGAGAACGGCCCAGCCGATGGAGCTGTGACCGACGTCGAAGGCGAAGGAAAGAGGCGGCGTGATTGAGGTTGCCGAGGCAGGGGAGGCGCTTATCTTCATTTTCGGAATCAAGACAAAGTAAGTGAACGCAACTCGCGTCTCTGCCCGTCATGCGGGCACACCGTGATCAACAGCGTTTCTGAGCAAGCGGCATCGAAAGGTGCCGCTTCTTCTTTAGCGGAGCCGAAACCGGGTAGGAGGGCGGCGATTGGAAGCTGAAACATGATGGGGGAAAGTCATGTCGAGTCTGCCGGCCAGGCAGGCGGAGAATGAACGACTTACAGTTCTCCTCAATCTCCAAGTATGCGGGAACCCGCGGAAAATTTCCGTGGTCGATTTTAGGCAAAACCCGCGCATTCCTCACGACTTCGTTGTTGTCATCAATCGTTGCGCGGGCGAAAAGCGTGACGATTTACTCTGAGTTGAACCTTATTTGATGGCTACATCCTTTTCTTTTGGCGGCGGCAAACGTCGCCCTGGTGGCGGCGGTCGCGGAAACTTCCGCCGCAATACCGATCCTTACGGACACATCCGCCGCAACCAGCGGATTCGTGTTCCCCAGATCCGGGTTATTTCCCCGGAAGGCAAGCAGTTGGGCGTTATGCCCACCGAGAAGGCGCTCAAGCTGGCGCAGCAGTTCAACCTCGATCTGGTCGAGGTGGCGGCGCAGGCGAATCCGCCGGTGTGCCGCATCATGGACTTCGGCAAATATGTTTACGAGGAGTCGAAGAAGTCCTCCCACTCCAAGTCGACGGCCAGCAAGATCAAAGAGGTCGAGCTGTCGCCGCGCATCGACGATCACGACTTGATCACCAAGCTGCGCCACGCTGAGGAATTCCTCAACGAAGGCGCCAAGGTGAAGCTGCGGCTTAAGTTCCGCGGACGCGAAATGGCGCACACCGAGATCGGTTTCGAAGTCATGAAACGCGCGATCAACGAACTCGAAGGCATGGGCCACGCCGATGCCGAACCCAAGCTCAACGGTCGCCAGATCAACGTCATGATGACGCCGCATCCGGCGAACAAGCGGAAGCTGAAGTATTACCATCCGAAGTCCGCGCCGTCCGCCCCGCCGCCCAAGGGCAGTGATGCGGACAAGGCCGAAAAGTCGGCCGAGCCGGCGGCCGCGGCGTCCGACGGTGCCGACGAGTGATCCCGCCTCGCGTGCGGCGGGCCGGAGCGTCCGGCTGCGCCGCCGGGGTTTCCGGCTGCTATTGCTGATGCTGGCTCTGGCCGGCCCCGGATTGTTGTGCACGGCTGCAGCCGAATGGCGGGCCGTCGGCGATCAACCGACCGTGGCCGTGAGCGGTGCGACCTATCTCGACGCCCAGCTCTTCTTTGAACGTTACGGCCTGCAGGCGGAGTGGATCGAAGCCGGCAAGTGGCAGCGTTTCTCCAGCGCATGGACCAGGATCGAACTGGAAAATGATTCGCGGGAAATCGATTTCAACGGCCTGCGGGTGTTTTTGGGCAATGGCGTGATTGTGCGCGAAGGGCGGCTCTGGCTCGACCGGCTCGACGCGGAAAAGGTTTTTGGTCCGTTGCTCAAGGCCGGCAGCTACGCTCGCAGCGCGCGCCCGGTGCGACGGATCGTGATCGATGCCGGTCACGGCGGACGCGACGGCGGCACGGGCAACGCGGCGCAGAAGTTGAATGAAAAAACCTTCACCCTCGATGTGGCCCGTCGACTGGGCGCGATCCTGAGTCAGCAGGGCTTCGAGGTGGTGCAGACGCGGACGGAGGACGTCTATCTCGGATTGGCCGAGCGGGCCGCGGCGGGACGGGCGGCGCAGGCGGATCTGTTTGTAAGCGTGCATTTCAACGCCGCGGGGAAACCGACGGTGCATGGGATCGAAACCTACGTGATGACGCCGCAACACCAGCGCTCCACTTCGAGCGCCAAGCCCGATCCAAGCGACGATACCGCCGAGCCGGGGAACGCCGCCGACCCGTGGAATCTGTTGCTCGGTTATGAGGTCCACCGGGCGTTGATCCAGCAGCTTGAGCCGTCGGATCGCGGCCTCAAGCGGGCCCGCTTCGCGGTGTTGCGTCTGGCGGAGTGCCCGGCGGTGCTGGTCGAGGCCGGTTATCTTTCCAACGATGCGGAGGCGCGCAGGATTGCCAGCCCCGAGTATCGCAGCGATGTTGCCCAGGCGGTGGCCAACGGGATCATCGCCTACGCCAACCACGTGCTCACGATCCGTCCCTCGTCATGATTGCCCTGCCTCACCTGCTGTTGATCGGACTGGGTGGCGCGTTGGGATCGATGTTGCGGGCGTTGATGGGAATCTGGATTCCCGCCGGGCGGCTGCCGTGGGGCACGGTCGCGGCCAACGTGATCGGATCGTTCGTCATCGGACTGGTGCTCGGCCGGCTGGGCGAGAGCGCTGTCGAGCAGCCGTATTGGCACGGGTTTCTGGTCATCGGATTCTGCGGCGGGTTCACCACGTTTTCCAGTTTCAGTTGGCAGACCCTGGAGCAGTTGCGCCAAGGCCAGGCGGGGATTGCGTTGCTGCATGTCGGCCTGTCGATCTCGGTCTGCCTGCTGGCCACGTGGGCAGGGTGGCGAATGAGCAGAGGGTGACCCGGGCGGGCCTATGTGCAGCGACGCGAAGGGAAAATCGATGGCGGGATGTGGTGTGCAACGGCTGGCGGTGCTGGCCCTGGCCGCGGTCTCCGCTGTCGGCGCGGCCACGCCGCGGGCGCAGCCGGTGACGTTCACGGCGGTGGCCGACGAGGCGCAGCGGGTCGTGATCGTGGCCAATCGCAACATTCCCGATTCGGTGGAACTGGCGCGGTTCTACGCCGACCGACGCGACATCCCGCGCGACAACATTGCGATGCTGGACCTGCCGGCAGGAGAGGAGATCGACTGGCACGAATACGTGGCGCGACTTTATCACCCGCTGCAGGAGTGGCTGATGGCGAGCGGTTGGATGACCGCCTCGGCGATGGATCTGTTCGACGACGCCGGTCGGCGCAAGCTGTCGCCATCGGGCCATCGTATCAGCTATCTGGTGACATGTCGCGGCGTGCCCTTGAAAATACGCTCCACGCCCGACGTGCCGGCGGATGTGCCGGAGACGTTGATCAAGAGTCTGCAGACCAATCAGGGCGCGGTCGATTCGGAGCTCAGCCTGATGGTGCAGGGGCCGACGCCGCGTCATGGCAT
>CBINJL010000436.1:0-3522 GCA_966250925.1 uncultured Opitutus sp.
CCCGCAGACGGTTTTCTTAACCGCCGCAGACGGATGCAGCCCGCGATTACTTCTCACTGCGGGGTTAAGCGGGAAGATATGTGGGATATCCTGCAGTAAATAATACTCCGCGTGCCTTGGTCCGACCCGGACCGCTCAGTTCGGTGAAAGCACCACTTGTTAATAGTCACGACATGTCCCTTTTTGCTATGGTCCGGAACAGCCGGTGGCGGAGAGGCAGGACAAACGGACGAGACGTCCGTTCTTCCAGGAGCAGACTGTGCCGGAGCACGGACGTTCTCGTCCGTGTGCGGTGAAGCGGCCGGATGGATCGGTAACCCCACACCGGCGAGGCTTTGCCGCCGTCGTTCTTCTCCGCGGCCAAAACAAAAGACCATGGATAAAATGTCTGAAGGGGTGTGGTTCGGAATTTTGCTGGAAGCGAAAACTCCCGTCGTCGTGGGGATTGCCAAACGTCGGATTTCGGGGCCGAGTGCTGGGATGCGTGGCATGGCTTGGATGCGTTGGATTTCAGCAGGGATGGCTTTGATTGTGGCGGCGGCAGAGGCGGGGGCGCAGACGCCGACACCGCGGTTGCCGGTGGCGGAGCAAGTGTTCGATTTCACGGCTGGTCGTCGGTTTGACGCCAAGGTGCCGCTGCCGGCGGAGGTGCTCGGGTATGAGATCGGCGAAACCTACGCGCAGTGGGGCGACGTGTTGCGGGTGCTGGCGCGATACGAAGGACACGATCGGTTGCGTCGGTTTGAGATGGGTGTCACGGCCGAGGGGCGGACGATGCCGCTGCTGGTGATTTCAGCGCCGCGGAACCTGCGTCGGCTCGACGACATTCAGGCGGCAAATCGGCGCTTGGCTGACGGACGCGCGCCGCTGGCGGAGGCGGAACTGGATCGGTTGGTCGCCAAGCAGCCGATCATCGTGTGGCTGGCTTACAACATTCACGGCGACGAGGCGGCGGGGACGGAAGCCGCGTTGCAGGTTTTGCACACGTTGCTGGCCGCGCAGGACGACACGGTGAAGCGGTGGCTCGACGATGTCGTGGTGGTGATGAATCCGTGTCAGAATCCCGATGGCCGCGAGCGGTTCGTGGTGTGGTCCAAGGCCCATGCGCGCGGACGTCCCGAGACCTTTGCCTTCGAAAAGGAAAACCCGTGGAACGTGCAGGGCCGCTACAATCACAACTACTTCGATCTCAATCGTGACCTCATCGCCTTGTCGCAGCCGGAGACCCGGAACGCGGCGGCGGCCTACCTGAGCTGGTTGCCGCAGGTGTCGGCCGATCATCACGGCGAAACCAAGGAGTATTTCTTTCCGCCGGCGATGGCGCCGATCAATCCCAACCTGCCGCTCGATGCCGTGACGCGCTGGCAGGACGTGTTTGGCCGGGCCAATGCGGCGGCGTTTGATGCGCAGGGCTGGATGTATTACGTGCGCGATTTCTTCGACGTGTTTTATCCCGGCTATTGGGACAGCTGGCCGTCGCTGCTGGGCGCGACCGGCATGACTTACGAGACCAGCGGCGGCGGCAAGGCGGGCCTCGCGCTGCGGCGTGACGATGGCACGATCATGACGCTGCGGCAGGCGATCGCCAAACACTACGTCGCGAGTCTGGCGACGATCCGGGCGGCGGCGGAAAACCGTTCCGAGCGTCTGCGTGATTTTCATCGTCACTTTGTCAGCGCGGTCGAAGCCGGTCGCACCGGCGAGCTGCGGCAGGTGTTTTTCCCACCGGTGGCATCCGAGCGCGGGCGACGCGAGAGGGTATTGAATTCACTGATACGCAGTGGAGTTGAGGTGCGGGTGACGGAGCAGCCGGTAACGCTTTCAGGAGGCACCGGCACGCTCGGCGATGCGATGGAGACGGTGGAGTTGCCGGTGGGCACCGCGGTGGTGGATCTGGCGCAACCGCAGGGACGGATGGCGCGCGCGCTGTTGGAACCGGACACGGTCATCGACGCGGAGTTTGTGGCCCGGCAAGAGGCCAAGGCGTTGCGCAACGAAGAGCGAGGCAGCGAAGTGCCGGAGGATTTTTATGAGTTCTACGACATCACGGCGTGGAACCTGCCGGCGTTGTTCGATCTGACGACTTACCGCACTGGCGAATCCGTGGCGGTTTCCGGCCGTTTGGCCCAATTATCCGAACTGGCGGTGCAATCCCCGGCGGCGGACAACTATGCCGGTGCCGCGGCGGACACGGTGGCTTGGGTGCTGCCGTCGGGTTCCGAGGCCGCACTGCGCGGGGCCATGACGTTGCTGAACGCCGGCTATCGCCTTTCGGTCGCGACGCGGCCCTTGGTGACAAATGCGGGCGAGTTTCCCCGCGGAGCGATTATTCTGCGTCGTGAACGTAACCCGTCGGAAGTGGCCGCGACCGATTTCTGGGCCAATCATTCCGGTGGCGCGAAGGTGACGCCGGTGCCGGTGACCACGGCGTATGCGGACCGCGGCAACACCGGCATCGGGGCGGAGTCGGTTTATGCGCTCGAACCGCCGAAGGTGTTGCTGGCGACAGGGGAACCGACCACGCCGTCGAGCTACGGTGCGGTGGAATTTCTGCTGCGGGAGACCTTCGCGCTCGATTACGTGCCGGTGGCGGCGGACCGGCTGGGCGGCATCGATCTGCGCAAGTTCAACGTCATCATCCTGCCTTCGGGCCGGGCGGCGGCGTGGGCGGAAACGTTGGGCGAATCGGCGCGGGAAAAACTGCGCGGTTGGGTGGAGGCGGGAGGCACGCTGATTTGTCTGGGCGGGTCGACGGAGTTTGCGGTGGGCGAGGACACGGGGTGGACGAGTGCGCGGCGCGTGCAGGCGGAAAAAACCGAAAACGGTTCGAGCGACACGGGTGCCGAGCCGTTGCCGGTGCCCGGCGCGCTCTGGCGGGCGCGGCTGGAGACGGAGCACTTCCTGACCTTCGGCTACGAGCGGACGGAAATGGCGTATTTGGTAAATGGTGACACCTTTTTGCGGGCGTCCGACACCGGCACCAATGTGGTGACGCTGGCCGAAGGCGACGCACGCATCGCGGGATTCACCTGGCCGGAAAACACGGAGAAACTGATCGGCGGCACGGCGGCGGTGGTGGACGAACCGATCGGCGACGGTCACATCGTGTTGTTTGCCGACGAACCCGGTTATCGGGCGTTGTGGTGGGGTTCGGTGCGGATGCTCGGCAACGCGATCCTGCACGCCCCTGGCCTGCGCAACGACGTGGGCGGTTACGAGCGCTAGTATCCAGTAACTTGATATTTTTCGGATTTTACACAGAGGGCACAGAGAGGGGAACACAGAGGCCACCGAGCAGGAAAGGTGCTTTTAAACTCTGTGACCTCTGTGCCCCCCTCCGTGTCCTCTGTGTCAAAAAAATCTCAGGATAGTTTCGTGATACGTGAGTTGCTGAGTTACAGTGCTAAGCGACGGGCGAGTCACGTAGTGCGGCGCTTCAGCCCGCACTGACGTTTGCGCGGCAGCTGCGGGAAGCTTCTGCGGCTGATAAGTCCGCCGCGTTATTCGGGCGTTCCCGCGTAA
>CBINJL010000437.1:0-3509 GCA_966250925.1 uncultured Opitutus sp.
AGTCCGAGCGTGAGCAGAGCGGCTACGCCCAGCGTGATCAGCATGTCGCGTGAACTGCGTTCCATTTCACGCACGCCGCGCGCGCTGGCATCGAGTCCGCCGGCGAGCAGCGGATGCAGTTGAGCGCGCAGACGGGATTCGGTTTCGGAGAGCTCGGTTTGCAGGCGTTGGTTTTCCTGCATCACGGTGAGCAGGCTGGCCTGCTCGTCGCGCAGATCGCGGCAACGCGACGCGATGTCTTCGAGAAAATCCGCCAGCACGGATGATTCCGTGTTTTCGTAGAGCTCCTGCAACGCGGCGACAATTGCTTGATGGCTTTGCAGTGAGCGCGCCACGTAGTCGGAATCGGACGCGGCATGCGCGAAGAGGAGATTGTTTTGCGTTTCGGCGAGATGGGAAAGCATGCGGCGCAGCACATCGCGATGGCCGGGGGCAGGCGTGCCGGGTGCGAGCGTGCCGTCGTCGTTGAGCAATTGAAACCCGATCGTGGTGAGCAACGAAAGCTGGGCGGCGAGTCCCCGCGTGGAGCGACCCGAGCGGCTGAATTCACGCGCCTGATGTGCGACTTGGGCGCGCCAATCGACCAATATCGCCACCAGTTTGCCGAGTTCGCGATCAGCCGGGGCACCGGCCGCGCTGTCCTGGCGCGCAAAACTTTGACGCAGGGTGCCGAGACTGCGAATGAGTTCGCCAAAGGCAGTGTCGGCCGTGGCGAAATCGGCATCGGTGCGCGTTTGACGGAAGGTCGCGACTTGGCGCGACAGGCGATCAATATCCTGACCGAGCGTCGCCATCGGCAGCGTCTGTTCGGACAAGCGTGCATCCTGAATCGCTGCGCTCCGGTTCACGCCCCAGGCGCGCCACAACAGCAGCGCGTAGCTGGCTACGACGAGGAGGGTGAGCGCGCCGAAGGCCAGCCGCACGCTGCGAGTTAGGGTCAGGGGTGTCGAGCGACGGAATGGAATCACGCGCGCCTTTTTCGGCCGCATCGCACAACACCTAAGCGCTGGCATGATGGCTTCACCATAACGTTGCCGCGCTGTCACAAATCCGGTTGCAGGCCTGACCTGCGGAACCGCATGCTGCGCGGGTGAGTCGCCTGAAAACTCCCCATGCCAAAGCCACCGCAGCGTTGCTCCGCCAACTCGGTTCCGCGGTGGTGCAAACCGATCGCGACGCGTGTTACGCGGCGTCGTTCGACAGCGGTCGCATGTCGTTTCTGCCCGAGGCGGTGATCAAGCCGCGGCGACGCGAGGACGTGGGCACGGTGCTGGCGCTGGCCAATCGCCACGGCGTGCCGGTCACGCCACGCGGTCGCGGCACGACGTTGATGGGCTCGGCCACACCGCGCGCGGGCGGTTGGGTGCTTGATCTGCTCAAACTCAACCGTATCCGCATCGACGCCGAGGCGGGATTTGCCCACGTGCAGGCCGGTGCGGTGGTGGGCAACGTGCATGCGGCCGCGGAAGCGCGCGGCTGGTTTTATCCACCCGATCCGTCGTCGAAGGCGTATTGCACCATCGGCGGCAACATCGCCTGCAATGCCGGCGGTATGCATGGCGGCAAATACGGCGTGACGCGTGACTTCGTGATCGCGGTGAAGGGGTATCTGCCGACCGGAGAATTTGTGGAGTGGGGGACGGCGACGCGGAAGTTCGCGGCGGGATTTAATCTGCGCGATCTGTGGATCGGCAGCGAAGGCATGCTCGGCGTGGTGACCGATGCGGTGCTGCGCTTGATTCCGCAGCCCGCTGCGCGCTGGACGTTGCTGACTTCGTTTCAAGATGAGGTGAGTGCGTTTGCCGCCGCGCGAAAACTTTTTGGGGCGCGGGTGCAGCCAGCCATTTGCGAATTCCTCGATCGCTACAGTGTGCAATGCGCGGAGAGCGCGATGGGCACGACGATTTTTCCGGGGCAGCCGGGGCGTCCGGTGATGTTGCTGGAACTCGCTGGCACTGCGGCCGAAGTCCGTGAAACGCGACGCACCGTGCTGGCCTGGGCGCAGGAAAACGCGCTCGGCCATCGCGCGGCCCGCAATCGCGCCGAAGCCGAAACGCTCTGGGCGGTGCGGCGCAAGTGCTCCGGCGCGATGTTTCAGATGGGCGATGCGAAGCTCAACGAAGACATCACCGTGCCGCTCGCGGCCTACGGAAAGTTTGCGCGATTTCTGGAGAAGTTGCGCAAGTCCTCGGGGCTCGCGATTCCGACGTTTGGTCATCTCGGCGACGGCAACCTGCACGTGAACATCATGTATCACAAAGCCGATCCGGCGGATTGTGCCGCGGCGGAAAAGGCCGTGGTGGAATTGATGACTCAGGTAGTCGAGCTGGGCGGCGCGATCAGTGGCGAGCACGGCATCGGCTTGTCCAAGACACCGTTTCTGCGTCTGCAGCACGGCGAAGCCGAGATCGGCGCGATGCAGGCGGTGAAACGCGCACTCGATCCGCGGGGCATTCTCAATCCCGGCAAGATGTTCGAAGTGTTCGAAACCTGGAAACAGCCCAAGGTCACGGCGGCGTTCCCGTGGGATCACAAGTGAGTTTCGGCGTGAGCGGTGCGGCCAAGCCCGGTGCGCCGACTTGTCGAGCCTATTAACCGGCGGGTTTCAGTTTTTCCGCCGGCCGGGGATTTACCGTTGCCGGAGGCGGGAGGCGCTCTTCAATCGGCCGTTTTAACCCGCGCATGTATCTCAAAGCCCTCAAGCTGCACGGCTTCAAATCCTTCGCCGACCCCACGACTCTACGCTTCGAACCCGGTGTGACCGCCGTCGTCGGCCCCAATGGTTGCGGCAAGTCCAACATCGCCGACGGAATCCGCTGGGTGCTGGGCGAACAGAGCGCCAAGGCGTTGCGCGGCGGCAAGATGCAGGACGTCATTTTCGAGGGCACCGATTCCCGCAAGCCGTCCCAACTCTGCGAGGTGTCGCTGCTGCTAACCGAGTGCGAGCAGCAACTCGGCAGTGAATTCCACGAGATCGAAATCATGCGCCGCGTCCATCGCGACGGCGGCAGCGAGTATTTCTTCAACGGTCAGGCCTGCCGCCTGAAGGATATCCAAAAGCTGTTCATGGACACCGGCATCGGTCGGACCAGTTACTCGATCATGGCGCAGGGCCAGATCGACCAGATCCTGTCGTCCAAACCTGAGGAACGCCGCGCCGTTTTCGAAGAAGCCGCCGGTATCACCAAATACAAGGCGCAGCGGCGTGAGGCGATGAGCAAACTGTCGCTGACCGAGCAGAATCTCGCGCGTGTGGCCGACGTTATTTCCGAAGTCGGTCGCCAGATCGGCAGCCTCAAGCGCCAGGCCGCCAAGGCGCTGCGTTACAAGCGACTCAGCTTCCGTCTCCGTCATCTCAGTCTCGGTCACAGCGCCTACCATCATGGGCGTCTGGCTGCGACCATCGCCGAGTTAGAGCAAAAGGTCGCCGGCCTGCGGCGCGAGGCCGAGGAACGTCGCGGCAAACTGGAATCCGAGCAGGGCGCGTTGGAGGAAAAGAAGGCCGAACG
>CBINJL010000438.1:0-3505 GCA_966250925.1 uncultured Opitutus sp.
TGATGTCGTCCCAGCCGGTGTCGCCGGAATAGTAGGCGGTGCGGCCCCCGGCATGCAGAAAGAATCCCGACCACAGCCGGTGATTACGCCCACCGCGCACGCGGTTGCTCCAATGCCGGGCTGGCGTGGCGCGCACGTGAAACCCGGGCGCGAGTTCGTGCGCGTCCCACCAGTCCAGTTCATGAACGTGAGCCGACGGAAATCCGAAGTCGCGCAACAGGTCGCCGTTGCCGAGCGGTGTGACGACCTGCGGCGGTCGGGGCTGGGCCGCGAAATGACGCAGCGTGGTCGCATCGCAGTGATCGTAATGATCGTGACTGAGCAGGATGACGTCGATCTGCGGCAACGCGGCCAACGCGATGCCGGGCGCGTGCACGCGCCGCGGTCCGATCCAGGACAACGGGCTCACCCGCTCCGAAAACACCGGATCAGTCAGCACCGTGCCGTGCCGCGTCTGCAGCAGCACGGTGGCGTGGTTGATCCAGGTGGCGGTCAACGTGCCGTCGCGCGGCGCGGGCGGGAGCGGCCGCGGCGCGATGTCCACCTTGGCGGGCCAGACGCTCGGCTTGCTGGTGAATTTCCAGCGCAGCACGTCGAGCCACGTGCGGTTCACGTGGCGTCGCGGATTGTGGAAACGGGAGCCGTCGCTGTGATCGGAAAGCGGAAAACGTCTGGCGGAAGCCATGGTGCGGTAAACCCACCGCTCCGACGACGCCGGTTCCGGTGATGAGCGGGACGTTGGTGGCGAAATCGCGGCAGGGAAAGCGCGGAGTGCGATCGCGGGTATTCGGGAGTTGGAGACAGCGATGCGATGCGGTGTGCGCGTGCCTGGGATTCGCATTTGCCAACGCCCGGCCGACGATTTGCGCTGCGGCATGCGTATCAGTGGTGGCACCGCCCGCGGCATTCCCTTGCAGGTTCCCAAGGGCGACGCCGTGCGCCCGGCCACCGACGGCATGCGCCAGCGGGTGTTTTCGAGTCTCGGCGAACGCGTCGTCGGGGCGCGGTTTCTGGATCTGTTTGCCGGCAGCGGCGCCTACGGTCTCGAAGCGCTCAGTCGCGGTGCGGCGGGCGGCGGGTGGGTCGAGCAACACCGGCGCACGCTGGAGCTGTTGCGCAAAAATCTGGAGGCGGTGCGGCGCAGTCTCGGCCACGACGGGCGCGGACTGCGGGTGACGGCGGGAGACGCGACGACGGCACCGTGGCCGGATGGCGAACCTCCGCCTGATCTCGTGTTCGTCGATCCGCCGTATCCAATTATCAATGACGTCGCGCCGCGGCTGTTTGCGCGGCTGGCGGAATTGCTGGCGCCGGTGCCGGAGGCGTTGGTGGTTTTCGAATTGCCGGGTGAGATCGAACTCGCGCCGCCCGGCTGGGATTGCCTGCGCCGAATCGGCAAGGGCGCGCACCAGCCGACGGTGGCGATTTTCAGCCGCGCATCCGGGCCGCGTTGATCAGCGCGAGCGCCACGGTCACGGCGGTTTCGCTGCGCAACACGCGTGGCCCGAGGTGACGGCGTTCGACGTTGTGACGGGCAAAAAGCGCCCGGTCCGATTCGTCCCAGCCGCGTTCAGGGCCGAGGAGAATTGCCAGCGGTTCGTCGGGGGATGCGAGGGTGAGCGTGGCGAGTGGCGCGGGCGCTTCATGCACATCGAGCGCGATCATGCGCAGTCCGGCGGCGGCGAACGAGTCGAGCTGACTCGCGAGTGAGCGGTCCCAGGAGACATCCGGCACATGGGTGTCGAAGGCCTGGGCCGCGCCGGCCAGAACGTGGCGATGCCAGGAACCGTCGGACCACAGGCTGCTGCGGGCATAGTTGGGATCGCTGCGCCGGGTTGAAACGAAGTGCAGCGCGGTCGCGCCGAGCGTGGTCGCGTCGCGGAGGATATCGCGGGCGGTTTGCGGGCGCGGCAGACCGATGGCGAGCGCAGTGCCGGGCGGCGGCGGATGGGCGGGCGCCCAGGTGAAGGTGAGTTCGAGATGATCCGGCGCGATGTGACGGACGATGGCCTTGCCGCGGGGACCGTTGACGAGACCGACATCGAAGTCGTCGCCTTCGGTGCGTTGCAGGACGCGCAGAATGTGTTGCGCACGTTCGTCGCGGCGGGGCAGGGGTGCGGCCGTTTCGCCGGATTCGAAGAGGACGAGGTTCATGCGGGCGGTGGGGCGCCGACTCGGATGAATGGGCCGAGCCTCCCTGCGCGCGTTGGGCTTCGGAAGGCACCGATCTGATTCAGATCGGTGGTGCGGCTGGACGGAATCGAACCGTCGACATCTGTGTGGAAGACAGAGGTTTTACCACTAAACTACAGCCGCGACGCAGGCCGGTAGCTTCCGAGCCGCGGACGGAGCGTCAAGCCCGGGCTGAAGGCAAATGCGGGGTTTTCGGGCGACGATGTCGGGCGTGATTATAGGAGTTTATTTACTAATCCCTCCCGGGAATGAAGTTGCGAGGGATTGAGTCAGGCTATGGATTGCCGCAATGGCCTATATTTCCAGCGCATCGACCAAGTCCGGAGCCGTGAGGCGGACTTCCGCCGCCAAGGACAAGAAGGTCGGCTTTTGGGCGTCGCAGGAACTGGCCAAGCAAAAGGCTTACGAAAAGAAGTCGAAGAACTACAAACTGCCGCTGGAGGAACTGGCGATCTTCACGCAGCAATTGTCGTCGTTGCTGACGGCCGGTTTGCCGTTGGTGCAATGTCTCGAAGCGTTGCAGGACCAGACGGAGGATCAGGTTTTCCGCATCGTGATCCGCGACGTGCGCGCCGACATATCGTCGGGCAATTCGTTTTCGGCTTCGGTCAAAAAGTTTCCGCGTTCATTCAACTCGCTCTTTGTTTCGATGGTGGAGGCCGGCGAGGCTTCGGGCGCGCTGGCCGAGATTCTGGGCAAGGTCGCGAGTTATTTCGAGGCGAGCGTCAAGCTGACCAAGAAGGTGAAGTCGGCCATGACCTATCCGATCGCGGTCATCGGCCTGGCCATCGCGTTGGTCAATGTGCTGCTGATTTTTGTGATCCCGGTATTCGCGGCCATGTTCGCGGACTTCGGGGCCGAGTTGCCGGCGCCGACTCAGTTTCTGATCGACCTGTCGGAGTTCCTGAAGGGCAACATCCACTGGCTCATCCTCGGTGTGATCATATTCGTGTGGGTGATGAAGCGGGTGCTGGCCACGCCCAAGGGCCGCGAAGCGAAGGACAGGTTTCTGGTCAAGGCGCCGATCTTCGGCAACCTGATCCACAAGATCGCGCTGTCGCGCTTCTGCCGCACTTACGCCACGCTGGTGCGTTCGGGCGTGCCGATTTTGCGCACGCTGGAAATCGTCTCGGCTGCATCGAACAAAGTGCAAGTTGAAGGCGCCTGCATTGAGATCGCCCGCCACGTCAGCCAAGGCGGACAGGTTTCGGAAGTCATGGCGGCCAATCCGTTTTTCCCGCCGATGATGAAGCACATGGTCAAGGCGGGCGAATCGACCGGCAACGTCGACGGCATGATGAACAAGATCGCC
>CBINJL010000439.1:0-3500 GCA_966250925.1 uncultured Opitutus sp.
CGCTCACCACATCCATGCGGGGCTGCTTCTCGAACTGGCGCGTCCAGATATCGACATCGTAGCCGAGCTGGCCGAGCTTCTTGGCCAGCTCCAGCACATACACCACTTGGCCCCCGGTGTCGGCGGCGCCGAGCGGAGGATTGGCGGCGACGTATCCATGCGTGGATACCATCGCGATGCGAGGGCGGTTTGGGTCTACCGTAATCGCGGACATGAGGGAACTATGGGTAAAAATGTCCGCAATGCCAACCCGGGGAGGAATTTCCGCAGCAATGGGGGCGTTTTCCGATGCATTGGTGCGGAGCCTGCTGAGCCGTTTCGTATGAATCACACTGTTGGCAACGCTCCCCGGAGGTCGGCGTGAGTCGGCGCAAACTGCGGATTGGATTCATCGGCACGGGCGGCATCGCGCTCAACGCCCACGTGCCCGGCTGGCAATCGTTGCCCGATGTGGAAATCGTCGCCGTGGCCGATGTGCGCGAGACCGCTGCGCGCGGGTTTGTCGCCGCCACCGGCGGGCGTGTGCAGGTCTTCAGCGACTACCGCGAAATGCTGAAACTCGATCTCGACGCGGTCGACATTTGCACGCCCAACCGCGTGCACACGCCCGCGGTCATCGCGGCGCTCGAAGCGGGCAAACACGTGCTCTGCGAAAAACCGCTCGCGACTTCGACCAGGGAAATCCGCCGCATGGGCGAGCTGGCTGACAAGCTCGGACTCACGTTGATGTCGTGTCAGCACATGCGCTGGTGGCCGCACTCGCTCGCGATCCGCGACTGGATTCACAACGGCGGACTCGGCGCCGTGTATCACGCGCGGGTGCGCGCCATGCGTCGCGCGAAACTGCCGCCGCGCCCCGGATTCATTTACGAAAACCTTTCCGGCGGCGGTCCCTGCATGGACATCGGCGTGCACGCGCTTGATGCCGCGCTTTGGATGATGGACTTTCCGAAACCGGTGCGCGTTTCCGGCACGACCAAGGTCAACTTCGCCAAAGGCCGCACCATTCCCGGTCAATGGGGCGAGTGGGATCGCAAGGGCTTCGACGTGGAGGATTTCGCCGCCGCGTTCGTGCACTTCGACAATGGCGCGACCCTCATGCTGGAGACGGCCTGGCTTGGTCACCAAATCGAGGACGAAGACATGAGTTTCCAACTCTTCGGCACCCGTGGCGGCGTGAAATGGCCGAGCGCGGAATTCGCCTCCGTCGTCGGCCGCACCTTCACCCAGGGCACGCTGAAAAATCCGGAAACGCTGGAAAAGGCGCACACCGAGGCGATTCGCGCCTTTCACCAGTGCATGACACGCAGGAAACGTTCACTCGTGCCGTGGCAGGAATCAATTCAGGTCATCGCCATTCTCGAAGCCGTCTACGCCTCGCAAAAGAAGGGCAAGGAGATCGTGCTGAAATAGGCCGACGGACTGCACGGAGCACACGGAATCCGAAACAACCTGTTTCATTAGTCCGTTTCGAGTATCCGAAGATCGAATACATTGATAGTTTTCCTCTTTCCTCATGGCTCGTCTCGCCTTTCTTTCCACCGCCCATATCCACACCAAGGCGTTCATCGAAAACATCGCCAACGCCACCGACGGACGCGCCACCGCGGTGATCTGGGATGATCGTCCCGAGCGTGGGCGACGTTACGCGGAAATCGCTCAGGCGCCCTTCGAAGCAACGCTTGATGCGACGCTCGCCCGCGACGATGTGGACGGCTTTGTCATCTGTTGTGAGAACACCCGCCACCTGCCGTTGCTGCGCGCCACGCTGCCGCTGGGGAAACCGGTGTTTTGCGAAAAACCGCTGGTTACGTCGACGGCCGAACTGGCCGAGCTGCGCGCGCTCCTGGCGGCGCACCCGCAGACCATTTTGTTCGGCGGTTATTTTCAGGTATTCGACGCGTCGATCCAAAGCGCCTGCCAACTCGTTGCGGCCGGCGGACTCGGCCGCGTGATCCGGGCACGTTATCGCAACGCCCATCACGCCGCGTTCGGCCGGTGGTTCGACAATCCTGACCTGGCCTGGTTCGCCGATCCGAAACTGGCGGGTGGCGGTGGATTCTTCGACATGGGCACTCACGCCATGCACGCCCTGCGCATGCTCTTTGGTCCGGCCCGCGAAGTCTGGGCCGACATCGGCAACGAAAGCGGCGCGTATCCAGAAACCGATGACAGCGGCACCGCCCATTTTCGTTTTGCGGGCGGATTGAAGGCGACCGTCGAAGCCGGTTGGACACAGACCGGCGGCCCGATGGGACTGGAAATCGTTGGCTCCGAACGCTGCCTCTGGCACGACGGCGCCAGATATGTCGTGGCCAAGCCACGCGAAACGCCGGAACCGTTGCCGCTCACCGCGCTGGCGCGACCCTTTCGCATTGATCGGCTGGTGGCGGCGATTCGCGGCGAACTCCGCGCGGAGGAACTGCGCGACGATCTCGCCGCCTCGCTCGACATCATCGCCTGGATGGAAGCCGCCTACACCGCCTCGGCCAGCGGCCGCTGGGAAGCGATCGGGTGGAGCGGGAAGTGCCGCGCAAACTCGCTCAGAGCAGGTTGTCCTGTGCGGCGAAACCCTTGAGGCCGAGCGCCTGGTAGGCTTTGGAGGTGAGGACGCGGCCCTGCGGGGTGCGTTGCAGGTAACCTTCCTGAATGAGAAACGGTTCGTGGACTTCCTCCAACGTGTCCGCTTCCTCGCCGACAGCGATGGCGACAGTGCCGAGCCCGACCGGACCGCCTTTGTAATTTTCGGCCATCACGCGCATGATGCGCTTGTCCATTTCGTCGAGTCCGCGCGCGTCGATTTCGAGCAACTCGAGCGCGGCGCTGGCGACCTTTTTGGTGATGCGGCCATCGGCGCGTTCCTGGGCGTAGTCGCGCACGAAGTTGATCAGGTTGTTGGCAATGCGGGGCGTGCCGCGCGAACGCGCCGCGATTTCGCGCGCGCCGCTGTCGTCGATCGTGACGCCGAGCAATCCGCAGGATCGGCGCACGATGCCCATCAACGTTGCCACGTCGTAGTAATCGAGCCGTGTCTGCAGGGTGAAGCGCGAGCGTAGCGGCGCGGTGAGCAGACCGGCGCGGGTGGTCGCGCCCACGAGGGTGAAGCGCGGAATCGAGAGGCGCACGCTGCGGGCGTTGGGTCCCTGGTCGATCATGATGTCGAGGCGGAAGTCCTCCATCGCGGTGTAGAGGTATTCCTCGACTGTTTTCGGGATGCGGTGGATCTCGTCGATGAAGAGCAGGTCGCCTTCCTCCAGACTCGTGAGCAAGCCGGCGAGATCGGAGGCTTTTTCGACCACCGGGCCGGACGTGACGCGCACGTTGCGACCCATCTCGTGGCCGAGGATGAACGAGAGGGTGGTTTTGCCCAATCCGGGCGGTCCGCTCAACAGGATGTGATTGAGCGCATCGCCACGACGTTTGGCGGCGCCGACCATGACCTGCAGGCGCTCGACCGTTTTCGGTTGGCCGGTGAAGTCGGCGAAAGACAAGGGGCGCAG
>CBINJL010000440.1:0-3500 GCA_966250925.1 uncultured Opitutus sp.
AACGGATGTCATCCTGCGCACCCGCGACCGTCGACCGTGGCGGGTCTATGGCGGAGTCGACAACACAGGCAACGAATTGACCGGCGAATTGCGGGTGTCGGCGGGAGTCAATGCGGGTGACCTCTGGCGTCGTGGCCACCAGGCCAACTACCAGTTCACCGCCAGCGACGACTTCGACCGGTTGCAGGCGCATTCGGGCAGTTATGTCGTGCCGCTGCCCTGGCGGCACACGCTCACGTTGTTCGGTAGCCATGCGAAGAGTCGACCTGAGTTGGAGGACCCGCTGTTCGATCTTGATGGCGTGGCCTGGCAGGTGAGTGGTCGTTATCGCGCGCCATTGCCCGGCTTGGGCAAGTGGCGGCAGGAGCTCACTGCCGGAGTTGATTTCAAGCGAAGCAACAATGATCTGGGTTTCGGCGGCAGCGAGGTGTTCGCCCAAGCCACCGATGTGGCCCAGATGCTGGTCGAATACAGTTTGGCTCACAGTCGCGACGGCACGGCCACTGCGCTCAATACGACGCTGGCCGTCAGTCCAGGCGGCATTTCGTCCGGTAACACCGACGCGGCCTATGGGGCCACACGCAGTGGCGCGACCGCCGACTACGCCTATCTGCGGCTGCAGGGAGAGCGCAGCGCGCCGCTGCCGGGCGGCTTCCGCTGGAGTGTGCGCGGCACCGCCCAATGGGCCTCGGCCAATCTGCTCGGCAGCGAACAACTCGGCCTGGGCGGGCGGTCGACTGTGCGCGGATTTGAGGAACGTGAAGTGAATGGGGATAGCGGTTGGTTGGGGACGGCTGAATTGCGGGCGCCGACGTGGGAACACGCCGGGCGACGTCTCGACCTGCTCGCGTTTGTGGATGCCGGGGGCGCGATCATCCACGACCCCTTGCCCAATGAGGAACGGTCCACCGTGATCGCGAGCGCCGGGCTGGGCGTGCGTGCTTCGCTGGGCGCGCATGTGCAGGGTTTTGCCGACTACGGTTATCCCCTGCGGGAAAGCGGGCGAGGGCCCGTGGATCAGCGTGGCCGCGTGCACTTCGGGCTGACGGCCTCGTTTTGAGCTGAGCGCCGCAGTTCAACCACCAGTCACAGCGATCGCAGGGGCGAATTGAGCCAAACGCGTCTTGCTCCAATCGCTCCTTGGTATTGGCGGGGAATTTCCCACGACAAGTGCAAGGATCGCGAAGTGACACGAGCCCAGCCCTTTGCGGGCTTTGTGGGCTTGGTGCGAATGTCTGTATTTTTTAACACGAAGCGCCGGTCGGCGTGGTCAAATTCGCTCAAGCACTGGCCGGGCCGCACCGATACAAGAGCAAACCGATGATCGCCGCCCAACACATCGCCGATGAAACCCTGCTCAAGGCTGCGGCCCAGTTGCCTGCTTCGCCGGCCATTTTGGCGGAGTTCAACGAGCTCACGCTCGACCCGCATCTGGTGATTGATGAGGCGACGGCGTTGCTGCGTCGCGACTCCACCCTGGCGGCCGGAGTTGTGCGCGTGAGCAACAGTCCAATCTACGGCGGCGATCGTCTCAGTGCGGTCGAAGACGCGGTGGCACGGGTGGGCCTGAAAGAGATTTACCGCCTGGTCAGCCTCGTCACCACGGCGCGTCTGGCTGACCTGGCGCTGCCGGTTTATGGCGTGTTTGTCGGCCGGCTGGCCAAGGCCACACTGTTGCACGGAGTCGCCGCCGAACACATCGCGGCGGCCTGCGGACTCGATCGCCGCGTGGCCTACACCGCCGCGTTGGTGCGCAGCCTCGGCATGCGGGTGATCGACTGGCTCACCCGGGAATGCGACTGGATCGCGCCGGCCTCGGCCATCGACATGCTCGGCTGGGAACGTGGCACCATCGGCCGCACCGGTCCGGAAGTTGCCGCGCTGATTCTGCGTGAGTGGCGGTTCGGCGAAGATGTGGTCGAAGCGGTGCAGGACCAATACCTGACCGGCGACCTCGCTGCGGCCAGTCTCATGGCCGTGGTGCTCAACCTCGCCGGTTCCTTCGTGGTGCAGGGCGAAGTGGCAATCGCGGGAGAAGTGCCGCACTGGACCGTGACGGACGAAAAACTGACCGTGCTCGGTCTCGACCGCGATCGCTTTGAGGCCTTGGCGTTGCCGATCAACCGGGATTACCAGCGGTTGGTCGAAGCGTTGTTTTGATCAAAATGTCAGCCAGGACGGCAGTGCCGGCCACGGCGCGGCGAAGAGAAACAGCGCGATCATCAGCACCGCGCAAAACAGCCGACCGATAGTCGACAGCACAAACCCGAACGCCGCGCCCACGCCCGCCCGCAACGATTCCTGATGCGTGCGTTTGGCGGCGTAGCGCTCGGCCACGACCGCGCCGAAGATGGTGCCGAGCAACAGCGCGGGCAGGGAAAAGAACATGCCGATAAAGGCGCCGCCGCTGGCGCCCGCCATACCCCACTTGGTGCCGCCAAACAAGCGTGTGCCTACCAGCACGCCGAGGAAGTCGACTGCCACTGAAACCAGCCAGACCAGCGCAATCCAGCCCAGCATCGCCCAACTGACCGAACCCGGCAGCAGCAGCATGTGCAGGCCTACACCCAGCAAAATGAAGGTCGTGCCCGGCAGCAGCGGCACGATCACCCCCACCAGACCGATGAACATCAGCAGGCAGGTCAGCATCCAGATGGCGATTTCCATGGCGTCAACACACCCTGCCGCGACGGAAAGTTGCGGCAAACCGCGAATGGGAGCGGCGTGAAATTTCTTTCTAAAGTCCGGCGTGGGCGCACCGATTGCAGGCGTGGACTCATGTTAGCTGCGGATCTCCCCAGTTATGCCTACGAGCGTGCCGCCGAGAAACTCTCGGCGGGGCCGCGCATATTTGCGCAACTCGTTGAACTGATGCTCGATCCGCGCACCGAATTACGCAAAGTGGGCGACTTGTTGCAGCGCGATTGCGTGCTCACGGCCCGCATTCTCCGCGTGGCCAACAGTGCCGCGGTGGGCGGATATTCGGGCGGCTCGATCGCTGATCTCAACGAAGCCCTGCAACGGGTGGGCTTGAGCGAAGTTTACCGCATCGTGGGCATCGCGGTCACCCTGCAGAGCACGACCAGCGCGCTGAATTCCTATGGCATCGGCTGCCAGCGTCTGCGGGAGAATGCCCTCTACGAAGCGGTTGCGGCGGAAAACATCGAGCGGTTGCTCGATCGCGAACAGCGCAAGGCCTATGCCGGCGGCATGTTGCGCAACTACGGCCGCCTGCTGCTGGATCGAATCGTGCAACTTTATCGTCCGCACAGCGAACGTTTCCCCGAAAGTGTCTTCACCTCGCTGGTGGGATGGGAGCGGGACAATTTTCGCACCACCGGTGCGCAGGCCGGTGCTGATCTGATGATGGCGTGGCGGTTTCCCGAAGCCCTCGTGCGCGCGGTGCGACACGCCGCCGCGACGCCGGAAGTGCGCCTCAAGGACCGCGGGGCCTGCGTGCTGCATCTGGCGGCGAAGATTGTGGCGGATGCCGGATTCGG
>CBINJL010000441.1:0-3500 GCA_966250925.1 uncultured Opitutus sp.
GGACGCCATTCCGCGGGATAGAGCGGCTCGTCGTTGAGGCCGCCTTCGTGCGGGGCGGTCGCAGCCTCGGCGACTTCGCGTCGCGAGCGATGACACGGGTAAACCGCGCCGGCGGCATGCAGCCGCGCGAGGGCGGCGCGATAGTGCGTGAGGCGCTGACTTTGCTGCAGCATGGGTTCCTCCCAATCGAGTCCGAGCCAGCGCAAATCCTCACAAAAGGCGGCGACGAATTCCGGTCGGCAACGGGCGGCATCGAGATCGTCGTTGCGCAGCAGCAGTCGACCGCCGGCGGCCCGGGCCCGTTGTCCTGCGATCCAAAAGGTGCGGGCATGGCCGAGATGCAGCAGCCCGGTGGGCGACGGGGCGAGACGGCCGAGATAGTCGGAATTTTTAACCACGAAACGACACGGATGATTTGGCGCGAGAGACAACTATGGGATTACATTCGCGGCGTTTCGTGTCCATCCGTGGTTAAAATCATGCCCAAACTTCTCTGCGTCTATTGTTCATCGAGCAGCCGGCTCGATCCAAAATACTACGCGGCCGGCGAAGCGGTCGGTCGCGGTCTGGCCGAACAGGGCTGGGGATTGATCTACGGAGGCGGCAATCTCGGCACGATGGGCGCGGTGGCCAAGGGCGCGCACGAAGCCGGCGCACACGTGGTTGGCGTGATTCCGGAATTCATGAAGTCGCGTGAACTCGCCTACGTCGACGCTGACGAACTGGTCACGGTCGACACCATGCGTGAGCGCAAGCGCATCATGGCGGAACGCGCGGATGCGTTTCTGACCTTGCCGGGAGGCGTGGGCACGTTGGAGGAAGTCAGCGAGATCATGGTGGAGCGCAAACTCGCCATCTCGCGCAAGCCGCTCGTGCTGCTGAATCAGGACGGATTTTACGACGATCTGCTGCGTTTTCTCGATCGGATGGTCGCGGAGCATTTTCAATCAGAAGGCATGCGCCGGCTGTATGGCGTCGCCGCTGCGGTGGACGAGATTTGGCCCATGCTGGAGGCGCAGGACGAACTCGAGGTCGACGCCTTGTGGAAATGATTTCGCCATCCGATCCGCGCCACGCCGTGTGGCAACTCCTGCAAGCGCACCTTCATCGCGTGCACGATTCGCATGAACGCGCGATGGTCGAGGCCACGTCCGACTTTGTGCGCAACGAGCCGCGTTGTGCCGAGCGTTCGCTTGCGAGCGGGCATCTCACGGGTTCGGCGTGGATCGTCGATCCGAGCCGCCGTCGCACCCTGCTCACGCATCACCGCAAATTGAACATGTGGATTCAGCTGGGTGGGCACGCGGACGGCGATCTCGACCTGGCGGCGGTGGCGCTGCGGGAAGCGCACGAGGAAAGTGGATTAAAAAACCTGCGCCTCGTTTCGACTGAGCTTTTCGACGTGGATCGGCACCGCATTCCGGCCCGAAAAAACGAACCGGACCATTGGCACTACGATTTACGGTTTATGATCGAGGCGAATCCGGAGGAAACGTTCCTGGTGTCCGAGGAATCGCACGATCTGGCCTGGATCGAGATCGCCCGTATGAGCGAGTTCAGCAACGAAGAGTCGATGTTGCGCCTGGCGCGAAAGACGTCCGCCGCGGGCGCGGTGGAGTGATATCGATCACCTTTTTAGGTTCTGGATTTTACACGAAGAGCGCAAAGATCGCGAAGCTACGGCATCACGGCTCTTTGCGGCCTTGGTGTGATAATCTGTTTTCTTGGGCTGTTGTTTCACTTTTCCCTCTCACTTCCCACTCCACAGCGGCACCAGTTCCTCGACGCGGACCCAGCCGGTCTGGCCATTGGGAAATGACAACTGGCGCCAGCCGAGAAACGATTTTTCCACGCGGGCAAGCGAACCGGCGGCAAGCGCAGTGGTTTGTTGTTCGCCCTTGAGATCGGTGGGAATGGAACGCAGATCCGTTGCGCGCCACGTGAGCGCGGCGCGATGGTCGGCGGCGAGGCCGTAGGTTTGCAGGCTCAACGCCGCGGTGGCCATGAGGGCGACGCCGAGTAATCCGCACAACCAGGCGGTCGGTTTCCAGAGTCCGAATCGCAGGCCGTAGGCGTGGCCGAGGACGACGATCAAGCCGAGCAATCCGACGCCGAGTCCGGCCACCATCAGACGCTGCCATTGGGCGGGCGAGGCTTCGCGGGCGATCAGTTCCCGCCAGGTCGGGGTGACGAAACGGCCGATGACCGGCGGGGTGAAACCACTGCGTTCGAGGGCGTAGCCGAGATGCCAGCGCACGGAGGCATCGCGTGGTTGCTGCACGAAGGCGACGGCGGCATGAGCGCCGGCCTCGTTCCAGCGCTCCTGCTGCGCGAGGGCGAGCGCGAGATTGTGATGGGCGATCCAATCGGTCGGACGGGCGGCGAGTTCGGCCCGCCACGCGGTTTCCGCGGCGGAGAATTCGCCGCGTGCGTAGGCGTCGAGCGGTGCGACGGTTTCAGCCGCGTGGCTGTTGTTGCCGGAAATCACCAACAACAGCGCCAGGACTGCGGCTGGAAAAAGATGGCGCGGAGCGAACAGGCTGAGGAGGCGGAAACGTGGCGCGCGTTTGGCCGCCAGCGCGGATTCGGCACGGTCGGCCCAATCCGTCGGCAGCGTGGCGGCGTCGCCGTAGAGGGCGCGTTCTGATTCGGTCCAGAGCCGCGTCCAATCGGCGTCACCATTAAACTGATACGCGGACGGTGCGGCGTGGCGGGTTTGCCAGAGTCGCGTGGTGTCGTGTTGCCAGGCCAGCAACGCGCGGTCGCGTTCGATGGCGCCGGAGGCGACGCGCACCGCGCGAATATGTTGTGCCAGCGAAATGCGGGCGGCGCGGGCGTCGCGTCCCGGATCGAGTCGGCGGGCGCGGCGCCAGCTCAGGCTAAGCCAAAGCAGCGGCACGAGGGCGGCGAGCGCTCCGAGCGCGGCGGCGACCCCGCGGCGGGACCACGGCGACCAGGCATGGACGGTGCCGGGCAGAGGATCGCGAGGCAGCGCCGCGGGCGATTCCGGCGCGGGCGTGGTGCGTATTGCCGGCGGCTGGGCGGCGGAACCGGCGGAGCCTGTAGTTGAATCGGCACTACCGGCGGTCGGAGGCGGCAGGGGCGGCGCGGCGAGGGAAGAGCCTTCCACGACAAGTTCGGTGTCGGGCGTGGTCACGGTGCGGTATTGTCCGGCGGACGGATCGAAATAGGTGAAGACGGCGCCCGGCAGCGTGTAGGTGCCTTCGGCGGTGGGAATCAACACCACGTCCTCGCTGATGCTGCCTTCGAAGAGTTTGTCGGCGGGGATTTCACGTTTGGCGTCGGGCTGCACGACTCGAAACGCGCGGGAAACCTGTCGGGCGGGCAGGCTGGAAATGTCGGGCCAATTGCCGGTGCCGGTGAGGGTCAGCGTCCAGGTCACGGGTTCGCCAACAGTGGTTTTTTGCGGCACGACCTGGGATTCGAAGGTGAAGGTGCCGACGGCGCCGGTGAAGGTGTTCGGTGCGGGCGTGGGCAAC
>CBINJL010000442.1:0-3489 GCA_966250925.1 uncultured Opitutus sp.
CGGATCGATCAGCCCGCCGCCGATGACCACGTAGGCCGGATCGAGGGCGGTGATGAGGTTGGCGGCGTGCAGGCCGAGGGCCTTGGCCTGGAAATCGAAGATGTCGAGCGCGAGGGCGTCGCCCTTTTGCGCCAGACTGCGCAGGCCGAGCACCTTTTCCTTTTCGGACGCGGGGGAGGCGGCCAGCGCATGGTCCGGGTAACGCTTCAACGTGTCGCGCAGGAGCTGGGGCAGGCCGGAAATGGTGGTGTAGGCTTCGATGCAACCCCAGTCCTTGCCACAGCCGCATTGGTAGACCGGGGCGTTGTCGAGCAGGTGCAGCGGCGCGGGCATGTGGCCCGCTTCCATCCCGGCGAAATTGTCGCCCGCCAGATGCAGGCCGTCGGGGCGCACATAGGCGCAACCCAGACCGGAGCCCGGCGCGAGCAACACGACGCCGACCTGACGATCCCCGCGCACGGCATGCGCCTCGCCCACGCCGCCCAAGTCACCGTCGTTGCCGGTGACGACATGGATTTCGCGGCCGGCGGCGGCATTGAGCGCTGCGGTGTAGTCGGCGAGGAAGTTCCAACCGATGAAGGACTGGGGCAGATTGGCCGAGCGATCCAGCACCCCGTAGGCCTGATAGGGCCCGGGCAAAGCCAGCCCCACGCCCCGCACCTGTTCCCAGGACAGGTTGTTGTCGGCCAGAAATCCCTTCACGCCCTCCACCCAGCCGGCGATGACCGCGGCCGTGCCGGCCTGGGAATTGGTCGAGCTCTGACGCAGCTCGCGGGAAATCAGCGTGCCGTCGGCGAAGATGCCGCCGGTCTTGGACGTGGTGGCGCCGCTGTCGGTGCCGATGAAGATGCCGGGATTGGACATGGGAAATGCAGCAGGGTGAACGGGAAAAGGGCAGAGTGAGCCGGGCCGGGCCACCGAGCACAAGCTCGGCGTGCGGCGGACGGGCGCGTCGAAACGTTGAACGGTTTAACGACCGAATTTCGCGCCCTTGGCCCGAATACGTAAACCAATCCGGCCGACGCGACTCCACGGCATTTCACGCCGCGCTACGGCCCGCCCCACCGCGGCATTCGCAAGCGAACGCCCTACGCCGCTCCGTTTGTCACGTAATGAGTGACAAACGGGTGCGGGCGGGACGTGGTTTCCGGCTTATTCCGGGATTTCGTAGATTTCGATGAGGGCGTTGCCGGCGTCGGTGGACTCGGCGGCCGACAGTTCGACGGTGTAGGCGCCGGGCTGGAGGGTGACGATCAACGCGGCGTCGTTGCCGCCGGTCGCCAGGGCGAAGGCGCCGACGGTCGTGTTGGCGGTCGCGATCTCCGCGGCGGTGGCGGTGCGCTGGCCGTCGAAGACCGCCTGCGGGGTTTCCCAATCGTCGTTGCTGGCGATGACCTGCTCGGCGTTACCGAAGAGTTTGAGCATCGGGTTTTGCAGCACGCCGGGGACGCCATAGGCGGCGAGACCGGAGCCGACGCCACGGACCAGCACGCGCTTGGGGCTGTTACCGGTGACGATGAAGCCACCGACCAACTGGCCTTCACCGCCGACCACGCGGCCGCGGGAGGAGATGTTGATCAGGCGCTGGTATTCGGAGTTGGGGTTTTCCGCTGCGTCGTAGATTTCGGCGAGGGCGACACCGGCCTCGCCCTGGTTGGCCACACGCATGGTGTAGGCGCCGGGGGCGAGTTCAGTGGTGAAGACTGCGTCCTTGCTGCCCGCGGTGAGCGGGAAGGCGCCGACGCGGCCCATGGCCTCGGCGGTTTCCGCCGAGCTGTCCCAGTTGTCGACTTCGGCGACGACCGTGCCGGTCGCGTCGTAGATCGTGACGATCGGATCGGGCAACGCGGTGGTGAGGCCAAAGTCGGCCAGAGTCGGACCGACCGCGCGCAGGAGGACGCGTTTCGGGGTTTCGCCGCCGATCACAAACCCGGTGACCAAGGCGCCGCCAGCGGCCACATCGACCCGGGCGCGGGTGGAGAGGTTGATCAGGCGATCGGTGCGCAGGGTGTCGGTGGAGAGGCCGGCAAAGTCATCTTCGCTGCCATCGGGCAACAGGATCGTGCCGGTGACGGTGGTCGACGGCGCGTCGACGTTGCCGGTGACGGTGACCTGTTCGGTGGTCTGCAGGGAGAAGGTGCCGTTGGTCGCGACCGCGCCACTGCCGCCGGTGATCAAGGTCGGAGTGACGGCGAGGACGTAGACCTTGCCGGTGGTGCCGACGATGGATGAGACGGTGCCGTTGGCCGAGTTGAGGCTGTTGGACTCGTAGAGACCGGCGATGGGCGCGGTGGGGCCGTCGGGCGGTTCCACCGTGCCGGTCAAGGTGACGTCCAGTTCGGCGATGGTGAAGGTGAGGACGCCGTTCTGGATCGTGCCGGTGAAGGTGTAGGCCAGGTCGCGGGCCGTGACGGCGCGGGCGACGCGTTTACGCAGGGGGTCCTGCACCAACTGATTGGCGGCCGTCTGCGGGTTGCCGAGGATCTGCAGGCTGAGCGCGGTGATGGTGCGGTCGGCGTTCACCTGGAAGGTGAGGATGTAGTATTGGCCGGTCTGGGTGATCAGGCCGAAGAGGGTGCCGACGTTGTTGCCTTCGGGGATCTGGACGGCAAATGCGGTGCCTTCGTTGGTGGTGCCAAAGAAGATGAGCGGACCGGCCTGGGTGACCTCGAAGGTGCGGGTGACCGACGCGGCGGCGGCGTAGATGCCGTTGCCGGCCTGATCGGCGCGAACCGTGACCGTGCCGGTGGCGCCGGTCATGGTGACGGTGTTGCCCGACAGCATGGCCGGACCGCCCACGATGGTGAAGGTCACCTCGAGGCCGGAGCTGGCCGTGGCGCTCAGATCAAACGGGCCGCTGTTGGCCTGCTGGTTGGCCGGACCCGCGAAGGTGATCGTCTGCGCTTGCTTGACGATGGAGCTGATCGTGAGCGAGGCGCTGGCTTCGAGGTAATTGCCATCGCCGGCCTGGGAGGCGGTGACGGTGATCGGCGCGGTGGACTGCGCGGTCAGCGAGGCGCCGCTGAGCGTGGCGGCCCCGGAATCGACCGCGAAGGTGACCGGCGTGAGGCCGCTGGAGGCGGTGGCGGTGAGCGTTACCGGAACACCGGCGGTGATGGTGCCGACCGCCCCGAAGGCGATCGTCTGTTCGGCTTGGGCAATGACCAGCGAGTCGGAAGCCGAGCCCTGGTAATTGGCGTCGTCGATGGTGGCGACCACGGCGTAGGAGCCGGCGTTGATCGGCGCGGAGGCGTTGCCATCGTAAGTCAGGTTCACCGTGAGATTGGCCGGATCGGTGGTGACAGTCGGCGCGAGTGCGGAGCCGGTGTAGGTCTGCTCGAGATCGGAGAGCGTGACCGTGGCAGTGGCCTTGGCGACGGTGAAGGTCACGTCGACGTTGGTGGCCGCGAGGTAATTGCCGCCGCCGGCCTGAGTTGCGCGCAGGGTCACTTCGCCCGCGCCGGTCAGGGTGACAACGTTGGCCGTGAC
>CBINJL010000443.1:0-3489 GCA_966250925.1 uncultured Opitutus sp.
CCGGGTGACGTTGAAGCGGTAGAAATAGGTTCCGAGCAGCGGATCGATTCGCAGCGGCGATTCCGGTTGGGCGCGATAAGTCGCAAGCTTGGCCACCGGCACGTCGTTGGTTTTGTGCAGTTGTCCGCTGCGAAACATCCGCTCTTCGGTGTCGATGCTGTCGACCGGATGAAAGTGAATCGCGTTCAGACTGACCGTCGTCGCGTCCCAATATTGCGAATTGCGCTCCACCACGAGGACACGCCCCGGTTCCCAGCGCGTAAGCTGAAAGGGACCGTTGCCGACCAGGTTGCCTGCACGCGTCCATGCCGTGCCACGGCGACGCAGGCCGTCGAATTGTTCGATCACGTGCAGCGGCAGCGGATTCCAGCAACGATAGGTGATCAAACTGAGGAAAAAGGGCACCGGGTGACGCAACCGGATCACCAGCGTGTGATCGTCGGAAGCTTTCACACCGACGGTCGAAAAATCGGTCGTGCGCCCCGCGATGTAGTCGGGCGCGCCCGCGATGATCTCAAACAGGTAGGCGTATTCAGCCGCCAGTTGGGGATGCATGATGCGTTCGTAGCTGCGCACGAAATCGTGGGCCGTCAGGGGCTGACCATCCGACCAACGGGCATCCGGTCGCAGATGAAACGTGTAAACGAGATTGTCGTTCGAAATCTCCCAACGCTCCGCCACGCCCGGCGCCGGCTGGCGTGTAACCGGATCGGTTTCGACCAGGCCTTCGAACAACGCATCGAGGATATGAAACTCGGGCACGCCGGTCACGAGGTGCGGATCGAGGTCCTGCGGTTCGGCGCCATTGCCCAAATGCAGGATACCATCGCGCACGCCGACATCGACCGCCCGTTCCTGCCCGGCGCATCCGGCCAGTGCGAACGCTCCCGCCACAGTCAGCCATGCCCGCCCCACGCGGCGACGCCACAGTTGCACATTCATTTGTCCACCCATGAGCCCATTGCCATGAAGCACCATTTTCGCACTCGCAAAACCATTTCCCGTCAGCGCGCAATCCGCCAACGCAGGCCCATCCCCACGATTGACGGAAGGCGTGCGCTTGTCCTGCGTGGGAAGCCCGTATGTTGAAGCGTTTCCAGTCATCGCTCCGCAAGCCGGTGGTTTTCCGTCACGGTTCGGCCATTGCCTGAATGAATGCACTCCCGGAAATTCTCGCCGAGGACGACCACCTGCTCGCCTTGGCCAAACCCTCCGGCTGGTTGACCGAAGGCGGCGGCGACCGCGAAACGGATCTTGAACAATGGGCCTCCGTCCATGTCAGGAAAACCGTGCATTGCTGCCATCGCCTTGACCGGCTGACCAGCGGTGTCGTGCTCCTGCGCAAGAACAACCGCTTCACCGCCGCTCTCGCCGAAACCTTCGCCGGCCACCGTGTGCGCAAAACCTACTGGGCGCTCGTCGACGGCGCCTGGCCAAGCGAGCGCACCAAAATCGAAACCCTGATTGCTCCCATCGCCGGCGAGCGCGGCCGTTTCGCCAACGTCGCTTCGGGCGGGAAACCTTCCGTATCAACGGTTCGGATACTCGGCCAGACCACGACGCCTCCAGCCGTGACTTGGCTGAGCCTGCTGCTCAAGACCGGCCGCACTCATCAGGCACGACTGCATTGTCTGGCTGGCGGATGCCCGGTGCTTGGCGATCCGCTTTATGGCCGCGCCGACCCCGCCGGATTTTTTGGACTCCACGCCCGCGAACTGCGCCTGCGCCATCCAGCCGACGGACGAGAGTTGCAATTCACCGCCGCGCCGCCGGCGAACTGGAACGCGTTGCTGCAGCAGTGTGGCGGCGGCGCAATCATCCCTTGATCGCCGGCGGCCGCGTTTTTTCATCGTTCGACTGCCGCGCCAACTGCGCACCACGCGGATCGATCATCGGCAACCGCTTGGCCGCTACCAATTGCGTCGCCACGTCGATGGGAACCAACAGCTTCGCCTGGGTCAGCGCATCAGCCGGAATCGTTTCGCCCCAAGTCGGCGCCTTTCCCGGATTCGATTCGTCCCACACCCGCCAGCCGGCCGGGGTGTCGTAACACAGCACCGTGTGCCCGCGACGCCGTGCGCCTTCGCCGACATAATAGAGCAGGAGATGCGCTCCGCTCACCGCCGCACCCTGTGCACGCAGCGCATGATAGCGACCGAGACTTTCGACAAAGCAGCCCTCCGGCAGACGTCCGACCGGCCATCGCGCTTCGCCCGCCACCAGGGCCCCGGTGTTGTCCGCCACCCGCACGCGATGCCGGCCATATCCGCGGTCAAGGTGGCGCAGCACCGCGCCGAGATTTGCCTTATCGGCCGCCAGTCGCCCTGCATAAACTGAGAGACTTTCCGTCCCGCGATCGGGCTGGTAAACCCACAACCGACCGGACAGCTCGAAGACCGTCATCCAACGCGACCCGCGCCGCTCGCTCGCCGGAAACACCTCCACGACCTGCACCCAGGTGTGCGCATCGAGCCGCGCATGCGCCTGTCGCGCCGCCGCCTCGCCGCCATCGCGCTCTGATCGTATCCCTGCCTGCAGCGCGGCCGCCGTCAGACAACCCCACAAAATCAGCCGGCGGATGGAAACGTGCATGTCTCCACCACTCGCAGGTCCGGTTCCGGGTTGCTGACGATGCGATCAATGACCCAATTTTTGCGATGAATCGGCGGTTCGGAACGACCGACGCCAACCGCAGCCGCCACCGGTTTATCAGGTGGCAGGAACCCCTGTCCCGGCACCGGCTCCGCGCGTCCCGCATTCGGGAAAACCTTCCGCGCAATCCCGCACCCGCGTAGTTGCGACTCAACTACAACAGGGTCTTGAGATGTGCCTGCAGCTTATCCTGATACCCGCGGCTGAGCTTCAGCTTCGTGCCATCGTGCAATACAACCGCGTATTCGCCGACAAACGACGGGCTCAGTTTTCTAATGCGATCCAGATTCACGATGGTGGAGCGATGAATGCGCATGAACCGGCGGGGATCGAGCCGCGCCTCCAGTCGCGCCATGGTCTCACGCATGAGGTGCGCTTTGCCGCCAAGATGAAACTTCATGTAATCGCCTTCCGCTTCGATCCAGTCGATCTCATCGGGTTTGAGAAACAGAATCTCCCCGGCGGCCTTGATCAGAATCCGGTCGTTGAATCCGCCGTCGTCGCCGCCGTTCGTGGCATCGAAACGAGCCAGCAGATCGGCCACCTTTTCCTGCAGCGCCATGGTCCCGCGATTGCGCAGCGCCGCTTCAACCCGTGCCAGCGTGGCATGGAATCGATCGTCGTCGAATGGCTTGAGCAGGTAATCCACCGCGTGGACTTCGAACGCCCGCACCGCATGGCGATCATAAGCGGTGACAAAAACCACCAACGGTCGCTCGGCGTCATCAAGTTTGCGCAGCACGTCGAAACCGTCACCGCCCGGCATCTGCACATCGAGAAACACGAGATCGGGCCGGGTGGCGCGCAGGAGGGCCACGGCCGAGGCAACATCACCGG
>CBINJL010000444.1:0-3471 GCA_966250925.1 uncultured Opitutus sp.
AGGCACGTTCCTTCAGGTCGAGCGTCTGGTAAACCGTGCCGTCGACATCGAGCATGAAGTGGATGCTGAGGCCGCGCTGATCGTGAAGATGTTCGAAGCAGTTGCGACTGGTGCCACTGGCGTCGTAGTGCAGCACGAACTGGTCGACGACGCGTTGCAGCAGGGGCAGATCCCAGCCGCCACCGCGCACTCTTTCGCGCTCGGCGGGTGTGAGCACGGCGGAGCGCAGGCCGTAGCGGTTGGGGGAATCGAGGGCGGGTTGATCGGCCTTGCTTTCCGTCCAGCCGGAACGCTCCAGCGGGCTGAATCGGCGCTCCACGCGGTAACCATCGTAGCCACCGGGATCGACCCAGAGCACGACAGGCGTGCCGGTGCGAAACAGTTGTCCGGCCACCATGATTTCGTCGCCGTGGCGAGGCACGGGAGTGCCGGGCAGAATAATTGCAGTCGGCGCTTCGGGCGGGGGCGGGACCGTCGGCAGCGACGGAGAAGCGGCAGGCGCGGGTAGTGTGTTTTCCACTACAGCGGCGGGTGCGGGTTCGGGTGGCGGAGTTGCGACGGGAGTCGACGCGGGTTCAGGCGCCGGTGCCGGTGTGGTCGAGGCGCATCCGATTGCGCCCAACGCAAATGCAGCGGCCGCGAGCGCGCTGATCAACCGGGTGCATGCACGCGAAGATTTTGATACCGCAGACGCCATGGCTCCATGCGAGAGCGGGGGCGCAGGCATGGCAAGACGACTCGTGGTCAGGACCTCATAACACGCCGGCGTCGCGAAAACTGTAGTAACCGAGGCGCGTGGGATCGGCGTCGGGGAGGCCGACGATCACATGGTCGAGCAGGTCGATTTCCACCGTGCGGGCGGCCTCACGCAGGACCCGGGTCACGCGCACATCGGCGGCGCTGGGGGCCGGGTCGCCGCTCGGATGATTGTGCACGCAGATGATCGCGCTGGCCGCTTCGCGAATGGCGGGCCGAAAGACTTCGCGGGGATGCACGAGTGTGCTGCCGGCGGTGCCGGACGTGACCTCGATTTTGCGCAAGAGGCGGTTTTTGCGATTGAGGCAAAGCACCCAGAATTTCTCGACGGCGAGGCCGAGGGTGGCCGGACGGCAATGCCGGGCGATGGCAGCGGGACTGTCGAGCACGGGCGGCGCATCGTGTTCGCGGGCGAGAATACGCCGGGCAACTTCCATCACGGTGACCATTTGCAAGGCCTTGACCCGGCCGATGCCGCGGAGACGCGTGAAATCCTGATGACTCCAGCCGACCAGGTCGGCGAGGGAACCGGCGGTGGCGAGCAGGCGTTCGGCGACGGCGAGCACGTCGTGGCCCTGCGTGCCGCTGCGCAGCAGCATGGCGAGAAGTTCGGTGTCGCTGAGGGCGCCGGGGCCGGCGCGTTCAAGGCGTTCCTGCGGACGTTCGCTGGCGGCCATGACACGCAGGCGACCGGGGGGATAAAGTGGGGAATCAGGCGTTTGCACCAAGACCTGAAACGTGCCGAAACCGGCACATCTTTCAGGCTTGTTGCAAAACGTGGAAACGGTGCGCGGAACGAGAGTGCGGATTATTCTATGTGCCGCAATTGATGTTTAGCGCAAAGATCGCGGAGGCCGAAGGATCGCAAAGATCTGAAGTTGAACGTCTTAACCTAAATTCCGTGGTTTAACCACAGAGGCCGCAGAGATCACAGAGTGAGAATCAGCCCAATCCGTCGCATCCGAATTTCCCCCCAGGGTGAGTGTCGCTGGAGTTATTTCAATTTCACTAACGCCTTTCTTTGCGCACTTTGCGCACTTTGCGCGTCTTTGCGCTCTTTGCGTTAAACATCAACTGCTGAATATAGGCTTAATTGAGTTTGGGCTGCGGGAGCAGGATGCTCCCGCTACTCTGCGTTAACTATAAAACGCGGAAGCTGGGTTTATTCGCCGTGGGTGGCGCGGGCGGCGCCTTCGCCTTCGGTCTCGGCATCGCGCGGGCGCAGGCTGCGCATGAATGCCATCAAGTCGCGCAATTCGTCGCGTTTGAGCACGAGGCCGAAGATCGGCGGCATGCTGGACGGGGCGGCGGCGCGTTCGACGACCTTGGTCGGATCGATTTCCTGCTTCGCGCCGGTGGCGTCCCAGACGACGATCTTGTCGGCGGTTTCCTCGGCGATGGTGCCGGCGACGAATCCGCCGTCGGACAACGTGAACGCCACCACGTCGAAACCGGGCGCGATGGTGGCGTTGGGATCGATGATGGCTTCGAGAATGTATTCGGCGGGCTGACGCTCGGCGAGTTCGCTGAGATCGGGTCCGGCCTCGCCACCTTCGCCATTGACCTTGTGGCAACGGGTGCAGGCGAGCACGGGATGTTGATTAAAGAGGCGGAACCCACGGCGGGTGTCGCCGCCTTCCAGCGCGCCGCGATACGGGGCGAGGGTGTCGCCGTTCTGAGTCCAATAGGCCTGCACGTCGGCCAGCGCGGTCTGCACGGCGGTGTCGCCGGAGGCTTCCGCAGCGTCGAGCAGTTCGAATTGCGCGAGGTAGGGGACGTCACCGGCCTTGAGACGGTTGAGGCCGTCAAGCAACAGGGCGGCGGCGCCGGGATCGGAAAGATCGGCGATGGCATCGAACGCGGCCTGTTGTTCCTTGGCGGAGCCTTCGGCGGCCATCTTGGTGAGGATGGGCAACGCCTGCTTGGGCGAGAGGCGGGCGAGAATGGGCAACGTGGCCATGCGCAGATCGGACGACTCGGAGGCACCGGCCGCGGCAACGGCGTCGAGCAGGCGCGGATCGTCGAGATCGTTGAGGACGGCGAGCGCTTCGGCGCGGACTTCGCCGCTGGCCTGCGCATCGGCGAGGAGACCGTGCAGCAAGTCGGCCGCGGCGGTCAGTTCGAGCACGCGGATGGCTTCGAGGGTGGCCAGTTGCACGCCTGCGGTGGCATCGTTGAGCAGTCCCGGCAGTCGGGATTGCAACGCGGCGATGGCGGGCGCGGGATCGCGGTCGGGCAACGGACGATACACGCCGACGAGACGGTCACGGCGAAACGGTTCGGCCCAGGTCGAGAGTTGATAAAGCGCTTCTTCGCGCAGCGCTGCCGGCAAATCGGTGCGGGCGGCAAAGGCGGCCAACGCGGCGGCGTCTTCATCGCGTCCGGCCCGGTGGCGGGCGTTGATGGTGCGCATTTGCAGCGGCTCGTCATCGGGATTGCCGGTGCCGAGGAGCGCGGCGAGCGCGGGGAGCGCGGCGTTGATCGGAGCGTCGTTGATGGCGAGCGCGGCTTCGCGCACGAGATAGGCGTCGGCATCGTGGAGGAAGTTGGCCACGCGCGGTTCCTGGAGATGGCGGTAGGCGAGGATCACGCCGAGGCGAACAGCGGCGGAGGCGTCGGTTTCGGCGGCGGCGAGGGCGTCGCGGGCTTCAAGCCGGGAGAGCGCGTAGGCGGCGGCATGGCGGACGAAGGCGGCGGCGGTGTTGTTGCGACGGA
>CBINJL010000445.1:0-3462 GCA_966250925.1 uncultured Opitutus sp.
CTGCCAACGATCAATCCACGCCTGCATGAAATCGGGGTCCTGCAAAATCACGCCCCACCAGCCATCATGCCAGTAGTCGACCGCATACCCCTGCGAAGTGAACGGCGTGGGATTCCATTCCAGATGCTGGAACGACCGATCATCTTCCGAATCGAGCGCGCGATCAAAATCCCAGATCGGCCCGGCCACGATGCGCTGGCCGCGATCCTTGGTCAGGTAGGTGCTGCGCCACATCCCGTCCGGGTTTTTGAAGAACAGATTCAGGATGTGAAAATCCACCCACGATGCCCGGTCGATATACTGCAGATGCCGACGCTGTTGCCATCCTGAGTCGAGATCGGCGAACAACGCGTCCTCCATCGCCTGCACGTAGTTTTCGATGTAAGCGATCTGCTCGTCGGCGAGATCCTTTTTCTTCGGTTCGTCGACCTGCACGATGGAGCCTTCGATGCCCGGATAACCGCGGCTCGTGCTCCAGCCGTGCTTCTCCTCATCGGGTTCGTCGATCAACAGCAGATAACCGCCGGTGATCGATTCGCCCTCAATGTCGTCCGACTTGAGCTCCTCCATCTCGATGCGACCGGCTTCGACATCGGTCTTGTCGATGATGGTGAAAATGCCCGCATAGTCGTCCATCGTCAGCCCGTCGTCGTCGAGGTTCACGAACGCCTCCACCAACCGCGTCTGCGCCGCCCAGCGGCCGATGTCATTGCTGAGCTGATACGCCAGCGCGTTGTTGATGTAGCCGCTGTCCCACTCGAAGGGAGCGAGTGCGTTCCATTCGTCGAAGGGCTTCAGCCCGAACAGCCCGTCCTCCGTCTTGGAACCGAATTCATTCAGCAGTTCGAACTGGTAGGGCCGCTTCGGATAATTGGCCGTGCTCTGCCCGCGCACTTCGAGATTCAGCCACCAGGCGTGATCCGGCACTCCCGTCAGCGTTGCGAGGCCGTTCCGGTCGCGTTCGAACCCATAAAGCCAGCCATCACGCTTGATGCCGTCCTTCGACATCAGTCCGTAGCCGTGGTTGTCAATGACCAGGAGAGGCATACCGCTGCTGAAGCTGTCGATTCGATCAACCGACTCCGTGTCGCGACGAAGTAATTGAATCGTGGATACGACGCCGTGACGAATCCCGTCGGCACTGAATACCGCCGCCTTCACCACCACGGTCTCGTCGACCAGGACCGGTCCCGCATACGCCACCGAATCGGCCGTGGGCGCCGGCACATCGCCGCCGGCAGACGACGGCGGTGCCATGGCGAAACGAATCACCTGACCGTCCGCCGCACCGTTCATGGTCAGTTCCAGCGTGCCCGAAAACACGGTGGACGTGGTCGAAAACTCCACGCTTTCGGTCAGCACGATGGTCGACGCATCGCCATTGGCCGCACCGGGTGTGGGCTCATCGAAGTGCCCCATCACACCGTTCCCGGCCGCGAGCGGCATCGCCAGGCCGTAGGACACGTCCTCGAGCTGCTCGGGATATTCCGGACTGTAGGCATGCGCCACGGTCTGCCCGTCGGGTTTCACCAACGCCAGATACTCGCCACCCGCGCTGAGCGCGAAATTGGTGTGCAACTCGCCGGGCACCGCGGAACGGTCTTTGTTGGAGGCAAAAACGATCAGGAATCCGCCTCCGGGAATCTCCACCGCCGGCAGCGCCCACTTGGTGAGATTGTCGGCATTGTCGGTCAGATACCACCCCGCGAGACTGACCGTGGCCGTATCCGGATTATGGATCTCCAACCAATCGGAGTGGTCGCCATCCACGTCGGCCAGCGTGCCGTCATTGGAGGCCATGAACTCGCTGATGAGCGGCTCTGCGCAGACGGCGGACGTCAAACCAGCGGCTAACAGGGAAACAAAAACGGCACGACGAAAGCCTTTTCGGCCGAAGACAGAAATCGAATAAGACATGAGGCAGCAAACGACATTCAGGGAAGCTGATGCCCATCGAACCGGAGTCGTCCTCCAGAGATGGACAGAGGAACTCCCACAGCGACAGTTGCGGCCATTTCAACCCGCTATCGGAATTTTGATTTTCGAAAAAATCCCGCCGCCCGCGTCAACCCCCGATTGCCCAATACCTCACGGCACCGCAGACCCATTTTCGCCTGCCCAAAGCACAGCGTGCACAACGCCATTACGCCGTGACGCGGGCGCCCAGTCACAGGGGGTTCGATCCGGGGAGATAGGTAACACCTAACCCGGGGAGATGGGTTACACCTAGGGCGCAATGCCTTGGAAAGAAGTAACCCCCATGGAAGAGATCATTCGCTTTGTCAGTTTGGCGCAGACGGGCCGCTTCACGGTGGCGAGTCTGTGCGAGCAGTTCGGCATCAGCCGCAAGACCGGCTACAAGCATTTGGAACGTTACGCGGCATCCGGGTTGAAGGGGTTGGAGCCGCGCAGCCATCGGCCGCACCGCAGTCCGCAACGCACCGCTGAAGCAGTAGAGGCGTTGGTGCTCGCCGAGCGTCGACTGCATTGGACCTGGGGCCCCAAGAAGTTGCGTCGGGTGCTGGAGACTAAGCACGGCATCGAGGCTCCACCGGCACACAGCACGATTGCCGAGATGCTGCGGCGCCACGGTTTGTCGACGCGGCGGCGACGACGGCCCGGGGCCTATCCGGTGTGCAACACCGGGTTGAGCAAACCCACCCAGCCCAATCACGTCTGGACGGTCGACTTCAAGGGCTGGTTTCTGCTGGGCAACCAGCAGCGCTGCGATCCGCTCACCGTGTGCGACCGCTACAGCCACTACATTGTGGCCTGCCAAGCGCGGGCGAACCAGCAGTTCCAGGGCACGCCGCATGCCTTCCGTGGCCTGATGCGCCACCACGGCCTGCCTCGGATCATCCGCTGCGACTTGGGTTCGCCGTTTGCTTCCAACGGCTTGGGGCGCTTCTCCAAGCTCAGTCTGTGGTGGATCGAACAGGGCATCGAGGTGGAGTTCACCCGCCCGGCCAGCCCGCAGGACAACGGCTCGCACGAGCGCATGCACCGCGATCTGAAGGCCGAGGCGACCAAGCCGCCCTCATCCAACCTCGCGGCCCAGCAGCGTCGCTTCGAACGTTGGCGGCACACCTACAATCACGAGCGCCCCCATGAGTCGCTCGACCAGCAGACTCCCGCCGAGCATTACCAGCCCAGCGAACGACGGCTCGGCGAGAACGACAATCCATGGACCTATCCACGTGACCACGAAGTCAAGGTGGTCACCGCCTCCGGCTTCGTCGCTCACGAAGGTCGCAATCACTTCCTGGGTGAAGCCTTCGCCGACAAACGCATCGGCTTGCGCGAGGCCGACGACGGACGCACCGAGGTGCACTTCGCCAACGTCCATCTCGGTCACCTCGCCTACGACGCCAAAGGCGGCCGCTACACCCACACCGCCTACGTCGCCCCCCTGCGCCAAGAACCTGCCAACGCCGCCGCCTCCGGCGGCTCAATGGGCGGGGA
>CBINJL010000446.1:0-3457 GCA_966250925.1 uncultured Opitutus sp.
GTCTGGCAGCGCGATCTCGCCACGAGCAGTTGGACACCGGTCGATTCGCCATACTTCGATCCGCGCGCGATTCCGGTGCGCGGCGATGTGCAGGACACCACCCGCACCACCGTCAACGCGCAGATCGACCTCGCCGCCAATTTCCGCATCGGGCCTGCCACCGCCCACACTGTCATCGGCGCCGCGCTCACCCACTACGATCATTCCGGCCAGACTCGCAGCGGCCGCCTGCCGCCCATTGACCTTTTGCAACCGGACCTGCGCGCCGAACCCGTTTGGGACGACGCGTTGTATCTCGATCTGCGGGCCAAACTGAACTCCTGGCACACCTACTTCAACCAACGCCTCGGCCTGTTCGACGACCGCCTGCAGTTCACCGCCGGCGCGATGCACTACAGTGTCTATACCCGCAGCACCAATTTCGCCGCCGCCACACCGCGCCCCAGCGTGCTCAACGACGCGCGGCTGCTCTTCATGGGCGGCGTGGTGATCAAACCCACGTCGCGGCTCTCACTGCACTACAGCCATTCCTCCAACTCGACGCCGGTCATTGCCAACGACCTGCCGCTGTGGCGCGACGGTCGCCAACACGAGATCGGCCTCAAGCACACCTTCTTTGACCAACGTCTCGGATTTTCGGCCGCCTGGTTTCGCATCAATCAAACCAATGTCACCATTCCGAACCCCGAGCGCCTCACCGATCCCGACGCGCCGGAACAGTTGATCGCCAACCTCGCCGACCACGGATTCGAGCTCGAACTCACCGGCGGGCTCACCTCGCGTCTCGCCGTGGTGGCATCCTATTCACGACTCGATTTGCGCGACTCGCTCGGCCGACCCGTGCGCGCCGTGGCCGATGAAAATGCCGGCCTGCTGCTCAACTACCGGTTTCTCAATCGCACCCGTATCCGATTTTCGGGCACATTGGGCATCACTTATGCCGGCGCCCGGCCGGGTGATGCGCCCGCAGTGGATTTCACCCCGCTCGGGGTGGCCACCCGCCAAAGTTTTCAGGTGCCCGCGCGCACCGTGCTGAATCTCGGCGCCGCCCTGCAACGCGACCGCTGGCACCTGCGCGTCAATCTCGACAACGTGCTCGATGATCGCAACCGACTCATGACCGCAGGTGGACGCGTTTCCGGCACCGGCCTCACCACCGCCACCGGCTTCAACCTGCGCGTGACCACGGGCTGCGAGTTTTAGTCGGCAAAAAATTGCGGTCACGTTGTCCCCCATTTCTTCCGGCCGGGCGTCGTTAAGAGCGGTGCCGCGCACTGTGCGCGAGTCATCGCCATCCTACCCCCGCAAATCCTGCCATGAAGACACCTCGCTTTGCTGCGCCCGTGTGGCGCAGTCTGGTTCCCTGTTCGCTCGTCGCCATGTTGACCAGCGCATCGCTGACCGCTCAGGTCACGCCCGAGTCTACCTCCACGCCGACTTCAGATGACGTCGTGGAGCTCTCGCCTTTCACGGTTTCATCCGAAGGCGCCGATCGTTATCGCGCCACCGATGCCATCTCCGCCGTGCGTGTGCGCGCGCCGCTGCTCGACACCGCCAGTTCCATTTCCGTCGTCACCCGCGAGATGATGGACGAGCTCGTGCCCACCCGCATCTTCGACGTCACGCGCTACGTCGCCGGCGTGCAGGATGGCCGCGGCATGCAGTTTCAGGACCGCATGATCATCCGCGGCTTCGAATCCAACGGCCAGCGCACGGTGGACAATTTCCTGCAGCCGTCCGACGCGGACAACATCGACGAAGTCGTGATCGACCGCATCGAAGTTACGAAAGGTCCCAACGCCATCCTTTCGCCCGCCGGTGCGCCGGGTGGTTCGATCAACGTCATCACCAAGTCGCCGCAGTTCCGCCGCCACGGTTCGATCACCGCCCTGCTCGGCACTTTCGATGCACAAAAACTGTCGCTCGATTTCGGCGGTCCCTTCACCGCCGGCGGCGACTGGGCTTATCGTGTCGTGGGGTCATTTCAGGACTCCCGCCGCTACTGGGACGACGATGCCCGCCTCAAGGGCAAGGTCCTCGCGCCGATGGTCACCTACAACATTTCGCCGTCGACTCAGCTCACCTTTAAACTGATCGCGGCGGAACACTGGATCTATCGCGAACCGCTACTCATCATCGACTCCGCGGTCAACGCCTCCACCAAATCACCGTTTCTCGCGCCGGGCATTTCGCCGAAAAGTCTCAACGGCATCCAACCGTGGTCGCACGTCGGCACGCATACCGCTGATGCGTTTGTGCAACTCACCTCGACGCTGACGGAAAACATCAGTCTGCGCGCCGCCGCCAACGGCCGTTACTATTTCGAGGATTCGGACCAGATGTTCCTGTCCACGCCGAGCCTCACCAACCGGTATGATCCCTACACCGGCGTGCTCACCCAGGATTACACCTGGGCGTTTTTCCCGCCGAGCAATCGCTACGAATCGACCTACGCCCCGTTCTACAACCGCAACGCGATTCCCGTCCGCGGCGACATCCAGGCCACCCGCCGCAAGACCGCCAACCTACAGACCGACCTCGTGGCCAGTTACGATTTCGGCGGCGTCACCTCGCAGACCGTGCTCGGCCTCGCCTACTCCCGCATGACCGGCTACGGTCGCGGGCGTTCCGGCACGTTGCCCGCCGTCGACCTGGACAATCTCGGGCCGCGAGTTTACCCGGATTATTCGCCGGCGTATTCATTTTATAATGACAGCGCCTACACCAACATTCAGGCCTACCTGAATCAGCGCCTCGGCTTCCTCGACGATCGACTCTTCGTCACCGCCGGCGTGCTCCACTACGACACCAAGACCATCGGTCGCAACGTCCTCACCAACGCGGCGCCCAGCATCCTCGATGATGCCAAGGACTCGTGGAACGCCAGTGTCCTCGTCAAACCGCTCCCGCAACTTTCACTCTACTACAGCCACTCCACCAACTCCTCGCCCACCATCGCCAACAACCAACCGCTGTGGCGCGACGGCGTGCAGGACGAGGTCGGTTTCAAGACGGAGTTCTTTAATCAGCGCCTCGCCTTCAACGGCGCGTGGTTCCAGATCGACCAGACCAACGTCACCATTCCCAATCCCGACCGGCAGACCAATCCGTCTGCCCCGGAACAATTGATCGCCGACTTTGGCAACGATGGCTTCGAACTAGAGCTGATTGGACGCGTCACCAACAACCTGTCGCTCCTCGCCACCTACTCGGATCTCAACATGCGCGACAGCCTCGGCCGTCGGGTGCGCGGCGTGGCCGATCACAATGCCGCTTTCCTCATCAACTACCGTTTCGATGATGGCAGCCTTGACGGCCTCACCGTAAACTTCGGCGTCAACTACAGTGGTCGCCGCGCCGGCGATACGCCGATCAACTTCACGCCCTTGGGCGTCGTCGGGCAGACGAGTTTCTATCTCGAACCGAACTATGCGACCACCCTCGGCCTCGCCTACCG
>CBINJL010000447.1:0-3456 GCA_966250925.1 uncultured Opitutus sp.
AAGAAACTGTAGTCACCGTCAACGCGTCCGCTCGTGTCAGCCGAGCGTGCGCCGAATCTGCACCGCGCTTTCGGCCCACGTCGGCAGCGGACGCGAGGCGGCCGTGTCGGCCAATTCGCGCCACAGGCCGTCGTCGGTCAACACGCGGCGCAGGCCGTCGCACCACGCCGCGAGATCGTTTTTCGGCAACACCACGCAGCCACCTTCCGCGGTGTTTTCGCGCAACACCGGCAAGTCCGTGCAGACACAGGGCAGCGCTCGCCACATCGCTTCGAGCACCGGCAGCCCGCAGCCTTCGGCAATGGTTGGAAACGCCACCGCCCGGGTGCGTGACAACAGTTCCGCCAGCGTCGCATCCGACGCCGCTTCGTGAAAATGCAGTCCTGGTCGGCGCCCGGCCAGCTCGCGAATCGCCGCTGCCACCGGAGCACCAAAATGCGGATTGATCCGCCCCACGATGTGCAGCTCGAACTGCACTCCGGCGGCCCACAACGCTTCGGCCACTTCGAGCAGAAACCGCTGATTCTTTCGCGGCTCCACGATGCCCACGCAGAGCAACACCGGCGGCGGAATCGTCTCACGGCGCGGCTGACGCGCCGAACCATCGAAATCCGCGCCCAGCGGCAGCACGCTCACTGCGGCGCGGGACTCGATTCCCTGCCAGCGCCAGAATCCCAGCAGGTCGCGCCGCACTGCTTCGGAAATCGCAAAGACATGATCGAACTTTGCCAACGCCGTCATGTAGCCCGGATGCCGCGCCACCGAATGCGGCCAGGTGACACTCGGCAATTGCAGCGGAATCGCATCCGCAAACATCGCCGCCAAACGACACCGCCGCGCGTCCAAAAATGCATCGAAACCGGCGCGTTGGCCGCGGTCGAACGTCTCGGTTGTCAGATACCAGTCGTCGGGTTTCCAGTCCGGCGATGCTTCGCCCCAGATCGTCGGCCGGATGGCGTCGCCCAATTCCTCGCGCAAGCGACGATTGACCCGCATGAGCCCCGAGGCATGCCGCGACTTGGCCGACTTGGTGACGTCAAAATGGATCATGAGCGCACGGCCTCCAGAAAACAGCGGTGCAGTTCGGCCGCATTGCGGTGCGCATCGAAGCGCTGCTCGGTCCACTGGCGCGCGGCCTGGCGAACGCCGTCGATCTCCGTATCCGACGACCCGATACGTTGCAACGCCGCCACCCAGCGCGCCGGTTCCTGTTCGGGCAGCACCCAGCCGGTGCGGCCGTCGGCGACCGCCTCGGTCGTGCCGGCATGCGGCGACGTCAGGACGAACACGCCCGCCGCCATGGCTTCGGGAATGACATTGGGCAGGCCGTCGCGGTCGCCGCTCGGCGCCACGATGCCGGTGTGCAGCAAGGCATCCGCCCAGGCCAGCGCCGCCCACACCTTCGGTTGCGACAGATGCCCCGCCAGCTCCACGCAATCGGTCAAACCCAGTTCATCGCGCAGTCGGTCCAGCGATTTCCGCTCCGGTCCTTCACCGATGATTCGCGCCGTGAATGCCACTCCGGCCGCGCGCAGGGCCGCGTAGATGCGCAGTTGATGCGGCAGCCCTTTTTTCGGCACCAGCCGCGCGATCGCCACCAGCCGGAGATGCGTGCGATCCTGTCGCAACGATTTGAATACAGGGAACGTCGCCAGGCCGCGTCGGATCACCTGGATCTTGTGCACCGGATGTCCGCGCGCGATCAGGCTGTCGCGCCCCATCGCGGTCGAAGTGTGGACGAACAGCGCTTCGGCCAGTTTCTCGTCAAGCCACCAGTCGCCGCCGTGATCGTAGATGTCGTAGGCATGGGCGGCCGCGCTGTAGCGATGGCCGTTGAGCCGACGCAGAATCCAAGCCGCCGTTGCCGGCGCCCCACCCCACGCCGCATGAATGAGATCGGGAGGATTGCGTCGAAACTCGCGGTAAAACACGCCGGCGAATCCCGCCCCGAGCATGTTTTCCCAGAAATTGAGCCAGCCCGGGGCACGCCGCGTCCACAGTCCGCGCCACAAAATGCCAAACACATCCCAACGCGTCAGCGCGATCCAGGGAATGATCCAGATCAGCTCGATCAGCCGCCACAGCGAGAAACGCCGCACCGGCAAACCCTGGAAATCTCCGCCGCCTCCAAAAAATGAATACAGGCGCAGATTGAGACCGAGCTTGTGCATGGCCGTGACTTCGCGCTGCAGAAATGTCTCCGTCGATTTCGGAAACGTGGTGAACAGGTAGGCGATGGTGACTGGAGTCGACTCCACCGGCGGGACGTTGGCCGGTTCGCCGGCGCCGGCCAAGCGATTAGTTCCACGCGTCGATACGTCGGTTCGCGCCGTGTTCAACGCAGGCCGAAATAGCGCCAACGCACGACGCGAGCCAGCGCCGTCGGCGCGAGGCGTTGAAACAGGGGCGCCAGCACCGTCTGGAAAAAATCGCCTGAGCGCACTCGCCCCGAACGACCGCGCCGCACGGCCCGCCAAAGGTCGGCCGCCGCACGTTCCGGCAAGGGCGCCCGGGCCAGATTGGCTTCGAGCACGCTCCACGCCGCCTGCTGCCGAGGTGGCAGCGTTTCGCGGGACAACGCGCCGGGCATGACCTGATTAAAACGGGTCCGATAATCGCCCGGGCGAAAATCGATCACCGCGATCGCTTCTCCCACAGTCTCCTGCATGAGACTTTCGCTCAATGCGCTCATCGCCGCCTTGGCCATGTTGTAGCCGGTCATGTAGGGCAACGGGAACTCGGTCGCCAGCGACGCGACATTGACCAACGTGCCCCGGCCGGCGCGGCGCAGATCGCGCAGCTGAGCATGAATCAATTCGGTCTGCGTCATCAGCATCGCATCGAGTTGGGCGCGCCAGACGGAGAAGTCCGTGGCGGCAAACTCGCCGAAGACGCCGTAGCCGGCGTTGTTGACCACCACCTCGAAGGCGCCGCCGGCTTCGTTCGCCGCCTGCGTGTAGGCCGCCACCGCAGTGGAAGCGTCGGCCAGGTCGAGCGCGACGGGATGAAATTGGGGGGCGTCGGCGAACACTTCGGCCAGACGACTGATCTCGCGTGCGGTGCCCCAGACCTGAAACCCTTCCGCCAGCAAGCGCCGGGCAAACGCCTGGCCCAATCCGGCCGAGGCGCCGGTCACAAACGCAGTGCGGGAGGAGGTTGCCGGCATGGTCGCCACTCAGGACGCGGCCGGCACGGCGCGCAGCACGAGCGCCACGTTGGCGCCCCCGAATCCGCTGCTGTTGTTGATCACGATCTTGGGCCGTTGATCGACGGTCGCAGTCACGATGTTGAGATCAGCCAGCTCATCGTCGAGTTCAGTGATATGCGCTGATCCGGGGATGAATCCGTCGCGCATCGCCAGGGCGCAGAATCCCGTTTCCATCGCCCCGGCCAACGACAGCCCGTGTCCGGTCAGGGCCTTGGTCGAGCTGATGGCGGGCCGCGCGCCCGACGGGC